>JANTHH010000031.1 GCA_024762485.1 Chromatiales bacterium | reverse complement strand
TGGGCCCCGCCCCACCTCGTCGACGCCGCAGACCAGCACCTCAGTCATTGTCTTCTCTCCCCAGCAGCGCCAGCACCGCCTGCGCCGCCTCCTTGTTGGTGTCGTGCTCCATGGCCCGATGCAGCTCGCCATAGCGCCGCTGGATATCTGCCACCGTCTGCGGCTCCCGGAAGAAGCGCAGCAGTGCCGGCGCCAGCAGCTCCGGGGTGCAGGCGTGCTGGATGAATTCCGGAGCGAGCTGTTCGCCGGCAATGATGTTGGCCATCGCCACGTGTTCCAGCTTCACCAGGCGAAAGGTCCTGGCGATACCGTAGGTCAGCCAGTGCAGCTTGTAGCCCACCACCATCGGCCGCTTGCTCAGCAAAGCCTCGAAGGTGGCCGTGCCGGAGGCGGTGAGCACCACGTCGGCCGCCGCCAGGGCAGTGCGTGTCTGGCCCTGCACCACCTGCACGGGCAGCTCGGGGGCATGGCGACGATGCAGTTGTTCGAAGGCCTCGCGGGTGCGCGCATTGACCAGCGGCACCACCAGCTGCAGCCCGGGCAGCTCGGCGCGGCAGCGGGCAGCCGCCTGCAGGAAGGGCTCGCTGAGGCTGGCGATCTCACTGCCCCGGCTGCCCGGCAGGATGGCCAGCACCGGACGCGCCTGGTCCAGGCCGAGAGCATCGCGCGCAGCACCACGATCGGGTTCGAGTGGAAAGGCCTGCGCCAGCGGATGACCGACATAACGCACGGGTACGTGGTGGCGACGCAGGAACGCCTCCTCGAAAGGAAAGATGCTGAGCAGCAGATCCACGGCGCGACGCAGCCCCCGCACCCGCTTCGGCCGCCAGGCCCAGACGGTCGGGCAGACATAGTGCACGGTGCGCACGCCCGCCTCGCGCAGCTTCGTCTCGAGCCGGAGATTGAAATCGGGGGCATCGACGCCGATGAACAGGTCCGGTGGCGAGGCAAGCCAGCGCCGGACCAGCTCCCGGCGGATGCCGAGCAGATCCGGCAGGTGCCGCAGCACCTCCACCAGCCCCATCACCGACAGTCTCTCCATCGGCACCCAGCTCTGCAAGCCCTCGGCGGCCATGCGTTCGCCGCCGATGCCCTCGAACTCCACCTCGGGATGGGACGCCCGGATCGCCCCCATGAGGCCGGCCCCCAAAAGATCCCCGGAGGGCTCGGCGGCGACGATGCCGATACGCAGTGCCACGGTCAGCGGACGATGCTGCGCTCGCTCTCGCGCAGGAAGTCGCCCAGCAGCATCAGAGCCGCATCGCTGGTGGCCATCTCGTCGATCTCGGCCAGCGCCTGGCTGAGCTTCAGCTTGCTCAGATAGAGCCGCCGGTAGGCACGCTTTATGGTCTGGATCGACGTGGCATCGAAGCCCCGCCGCTGCAGGCCCTCGCTGTTGATGCCGCGGGGTCTGGCCGGATGACCGCCGACCGTGACGTAGGGCGGGATGTCGCGGGTGATCACGCTTCCCATGGCAGCGAAGCTGTGGGCACCGATACGGCAGAACTGGTGGACAATGGCAAAGCCACCAAGGATCGCCCAGTCATCCACCCGCACGTGCCCGCCCAGCGACGAGGCGTTGGCGAGGATCACCCGGTTGCCGATGACACAGTCGTGGGCGACGTGGGTGTAGGCCATGAACAGGTTGTCGTCGCCGATGCGGGTGATGCCCTGGTCCTGGACGGTGCCGCGGTGGACGGTGCAGGATTCCCGGAACACGTTGCGGTCGCCGATTTCCAGCCGGGTGGGTTCCCCGGCATATTTCATGTCCTGAGGGTCCTCGCCGATGGAGGCGAACTGGAAGATGCGGTTGTCCCGGCCAATACGGGTCGGGCCGCGAATCACCGCATGGGGACCGATCTCGGTGCCGGTGGCGATCTCGACCCCGGCACCGATGATGCTGAAAGGACCGACGCTGACCCCCTCGTCGAGCTCGGCACCGGCCTCGATCACCGCCCGTGGATCGATCATCAGTCACTCCGCGAGGTGCACATCACCTCGGCGCTGGCCACCATCTTGCCGTCCACGGTGGCCTCGCAATCGAAGACCCAGATATTGCGCTTGTTCTTGATGAGGCTGACTTCGAGCATCAGCTGGTCACCCGGTCCCACCGGTTGCTTGAAGCGCGCCTTGTCGACACCCACCAGATAGTAGATCTGCTCGGCCCCGGTGATACCGGACGTCTCCATCGCCAGCAAGCCGGTCGCCTGCGCCAGGGCCTCGATGATCAGCACCCCTGGCATCACCGGCTTGACCGGGAAGTGGCCCTGAAAATAGGGCTCGTTGAAACTGACGTTCTTCAGCGCCAGCAGGCGTTCGCCGGGCTCGCATTCGAGTACCCGGTCCACCAGCAGGAAAGGATAGCGGTGAGGCAGCAATTCCATCACCTTGCGGATGTCCATCGTGTTCAAGATTTCCCCCGGGTCGACGGGCCGTCACGGCGCCGCGGTTATTTGACTTGTTGTTCGTCCGGCTCGCCGCTACGGGCAGCCGCCAGTTCCTTTTCCAGCACCCTGATCCGCCGGTGCATGTCGCCCAGCCGCTTGAGATGAACGAAGTTCTTCTGCCAGTCGGCGTGGGGCTGGGACGGCACGCCGCCGGTGTAGACACCCGGCTGTTTCAGTGAGCGGGTGACCAGGCTCATGCCGGAGACGGTGACGCCATCGGCCAGCTCGATATGACCGACCAGCCCCACGCCACCGGCCAGCACGCAGCGCTTGCCGATGCGGGTGGAACCCGAGATGCCGGCACAGCCGGCGATCACCGTGTCCTCCCCCACCTCGACGTTGTGCGCGATCATCACCAGGTTGTCCACCTTGGCGCCATCCCCGATCACCGTATCGTGAATCGCTCCACGATCCACCGTGGTGTTGGCACCGATCTCGACATCGTCACCGATGCGCACACCCCCGAGCTGCGGGACCTTGACCCAGTGGCCGTTGTCGTTGGCAAAGCCGAAACCGTCCCCGCCGATCACCACCCCGGGCTGGATGATGCAGCGGCGGCCGAGGCGGCTGTCGTCGCCGAGGGTGACCGAGGCGAGCAGCCGTGTCCCCTCGCCGAGCACACAACGGGCGCCGATCACACAGTTCGGCCCAAGACTCACCCCGGCGCCGATCACGCTGCCGGCCCCGACCACGCATCCCGGGCCGACCATCGCCGTCTCGTCCACCACAGCGGTGTCGTCGATGACGGCCCCTGGATGCACCCCGGGGGGCGACATGACCGGCGGAAACAGGGCCTGTGCCGCCAGCGCGTAGGCCAGGTGCGGGTTGTCCGAGACCAGGGCCGCCGTTGGGCAGGCGGCCAGATCCGCGGGCGACAGGATGACCGCAGCAGCAGCCGTCTCAACGAGACGGGGGCGGTACTTGCTGTTGGTGAGAAAGCTCAGCTGCCGGGGTCCGGCATCGGCCAGGGTATTCACCCCCTCGATGACGGTCTCGCCATCACCGTGCAGCTCGGCGCCGGTGATCTCCGCCAGGGTTTGCAGGGTCAGGCTCAAGGACCGCCTGCCTCAGTTGCCGCTCTTGCTCTGTGCCTTCAGGCGCGCCAGCACCTTGTCGGTGATGTTGGCCCGGTCGCTGACGTAGACCACCCCGGCCTCGAGCACCACGTCGATCTTGTCTTCCTTGGCCACCTGGGTGATGACCTCGGCAATGACCTTGCGCAGCTTGCCCAGCTCCTCGTTCTGGCGCAGTGCGAGGTCTTCCTGGAACTCGGTCTGCGAGCTCTTGATCTTGCGGCTGCGCGAGAGGATGTCGCGCTCCAGGCGCTTGGCCTCTGCCTCGCTCATGATGGCGCCGTCACGCTGGAGCTTTTCCTCGAGCTTCTTGACCTGCTTCTGCTGCGCGACCAAATCCTCGTCACGACGGGCAAACTCCTTTTTCAAGCGCTTGCGCACGGCCTCCACCTGCGGTGCATCGCGCATCAGGCGGGCCACTTCGACGAAGGCGACCTTGTAGGTATCGGCCGCGGTGGCCTGGCCTGCGGAGAAGAGCAGCAGTGCGGTCAGAAACGCCGTCAGCGTCTTGTTCAGTTTCATCTTCATGATTCAAACCTCAGAAAGTTGTGCCCAACGAAAACTGGAAGAACTCGGTCTGGTCCCTTGCATGATCGGTCAGCGGCGTGGCGAAGCTGATGGTCAATGCACCGATCGGTGACAGCCAGGAGGCACCGAAGCCGGTCGAGACCCGCAGGTCATTGACATCGACGTCAGAGGTCTTGGTGTCGTACACATTACCCACATCGACGAACAGCGACAGTCGCAATGCATCGATATCCACGGGGGGCGGGAACAGCAACTCGAAGTTGCCCACCACCAGCAGGTTGCCGCCCAGTGCCAGCCCCGTGCTGTCCAGCGGACCAAGGCTTGAAGCCTTGAAGCCACGCACGCTCTTCGGCCCGCCACCGAAGAAATTCTCGAACAGCGGCAGTGCCGGTGTGCTGCCGTAACCGTCACCGTAGCCGATCTCGCCATTGGCCGAGAAGGTGAGGCTTTTGGTCAACGGGAAATAGCGACGGTGACTGTAGTAAAGCTTGTAGAACTCCAGGTCACTCCCCGGCACGGTGACCTCTAGACCGAGACGCTGCACGGCGCCACTGGTTGCGAACAGCGCGCTATTGCGTGAGTCGTGACGCCAGCTGAGGTTGAGCTTGAAGTCGAGGAAGCGACTGCTGGTCGCACCGGTGCCGTCGTAGTACTCGATGAAGTCGGTCACCTCGGTGGAGGGGGTGGTGCCCTGCTTGAAGGTGATGTGCTCGAAGTCCAGCCCGAAGTTGAAGCGGTTGAACTCCGAAAGCGGAATACCGAAGTTGACACCGATGATGCCCGTATCGGTGCTGTAGGTGGCAGTGCTTTCCAGCTGGCTGAGATCAGTGGCCTTGTAGGACAGGTTGAAGCCCCGGCTGATGCCGTCGACGGTGTAGTAAGGGTTCGTGTATGACACCGTGTACTCGGTGTTGACGCTGCTGTTGTTGAATGCCAGCGCCACCCGCTTGCCCGAGCCCAGGAAATTGTCCTCGCTGATACTGGTATTGAAGGAGATGCCGGTGGACTGGGAGAAGCCGATACCTGCAAGGAAGGCACCCGAGGGCTTCTCCGTGACATCGACATTGACGTCCACCTCGTCAGGCGAGCCCGGCACCGCGGGGGTCTCCACGTTCACGTCCTCGAAGAAGCCAAGACGCTGTAGCCGTTGCTTGGACAACTTCAGTTTCTCGCTCGAGAACCAGGCCGATTCGAGCTGGCGGAGTTCACGCCTAATCACCCGGTCGCGCGTACTGCGGTTGCCGCTGATATTGATGCGCCGTACGTAGGCCCGCTTGCCCGGGTCGACAAAGTAGGTGATGGCAACGGTCTTCTCCTGCTCGTCCACCTCGGGGATGCTGTTCACGTTGGCGAAGGCATAACCCAGGTCGGACAGCTTCTGGCTGATGCGGTCCGAGCTCTCGACAACCTTCTTGCGGGAGAACGGCTCACCCCGGCGCAGGTGGATCAGCGGAAACAGTTCCTGGGCCGGGCTGACCATCTCGCCTGCCAGCTTGATGTCCTTGATCGTGAAGACATCGCCCTCGGAGATATTGATGGTGACGTAAATATCCTGCCGGTCGGGCGAGATCTCCACCTGGGTGGAGTTGATGCGGAACTTGATGTAACCACGGTCCAGGTAATAGGAACGCAGGCTCTCCAGGTCGCCGGACAGCTTCTGCCGGGAATACTGGTCCTCGCTGCCGAACAGCGACCACCACTTGCCGGGACCGAGCTGGAACTGGTCGAGCAGCTCGCTGTCATTGAAGACCTCATTGCCGATGATGTTGATCTGGCGGATACGCGCGGTGCGGCCTTCATCGATAGTGATATTGATGGCGACACGATTGCGCTCGAGCGGCGTGACGGTCGACTCGAGACGGATGCCGTACTTGCCCTCATTGAAATACTGCCGTCGCAGCTCACGCTCGATGGTATCGAGCACCGAGCGCTTGAAAGTGCGACCGGCTGACATGCCGATGGCCTTCAGCCCCTCGAGCAGCTGCTCGGTCTCCAGCGACTCGTTGCCGCTAAAGTTGATCTCGGAGATCGAGGGACGCTCGGTGACCAGGATCAGCAGCACACCGTCTTCCAGTTCCAGGCGCACGTCCTTGAAGAAGCCGGTCTTGTACAGGCTGCGGATGATTTCGCCTGTCTGCGTCGTCTCCAGGGTATCGCCCGGCTTGACCGGCAGATAGTTGAACACGGTCCCCGGCGAGATCCGCTGCAGGCCCTCGACACGGATATCGCGGATCTGGATATTCTCGGACCAGGCGGCGGCCGGGGCCAGCAGCCAGCAGAACACTGCGAAAAGAATAGCCTGGGACCGGGTTGGGAGACGCATGGATGCCAATCGCTTCAGAGTTGTTGATTGCCGGGAATGTTCACGCCCCCCAGCGGTAAAGCCGGTAAGTATAAGGGAAGGGCGGCGTCAAAAGTAGCGTACTCAGGCCAGCAAACGACTGATATCGACGTACAGCGCAAGACCGATCAGCCCCATCAGCAGGGCCATGCCCACGCGCTGTGCCTGCATGACAAAGGCATCCGAAAGGGGGCTGCCCTTTACCGCCTCAAGGGCGTTGAACAGCAGGTGCCCACCGTCGAGCACCGGCACAGGCAGCAGATTGAGGACCCCCAGGCTGACACTCACCAGTGCCAGGAACTTGAGAAACTGTGTGATACCGGCACTCGCCGTCTTGCCCGCCACGTCGGCGATGGTGATCGGGCCACTGAGATTTTTCACCGAGGCCTGGCCGATCAGTACCTGGCCGATGACCTTGAGTGTGAGAACCGAGAAATCCCAGGTCCTGCCCACAGCGGCAGGGACGGCGCTCAGCGGGTCTAGCCGGTACTCGGCGATATAGTGGTCGCGCAGTTCCTCCGGTGGAGGCTGCGGCGCCGCACCGATACGGCCGATGACCTTGTCCTCCACCTGCAGGCTGGCGCTGACCAGCACCAGGGTGAGGTAATCCCCGGCACGCTCCACCTCCACCTGCATACGGGTATCCGGGTGTGCACGGATGTAATCGACCCAGTCCGACCAGGAGCGCAGGGGTTGACCATCCACCGCCAGCAGCCGGTCACCCGGGCGCAGGCCAGCGGCCTCCGCCGGCTCGCCTGGCAGCACCTCGCCCACCACCGCCGGCAGGTCGACCTCCTCCGGTTTCAGGCCGATGCCGCCGAGCAGGTCCGGCTGCTCCGCCGGCTCGCGAATACTGTCGGCAGGCAGCACCCGCTCGATGATCAAACCATCCGGCTCCCGCACATTGATGCGTGTCGGCTGGTCTGAGACCGAGGCCGAGGCGAGTTGATACATCACCATCGACCAGGTGGGTGTTTCCTCGCCGTTCACGGCAACGATCTCCTCTCCCGGCTGGAAGCCCGCCTGTGCCGCCACCGAGTCCGGTGTCACCGTGCCAACCCAGGGACGCAATCCGCTCTCGCCGATCACCAGCACCAGCCAGAAGGCGAATATGGCGAAGAAAAAGTTGAACAGGGGGCCGGCGGCGGCGATGGCCGAGCGCGCGGACAGGCTCTTGTGGTTGAAGGCCTCATGTTTCTGCGCCTCGGTCAGCGGCTCATCGTCGCCCTCGCCGAGCATCTTGACGTAGCCGCCCAGCGGGATGGCCGCGATGATGTACTCGGTCCCGTCCCTGCCACGGCGACGCCACAGGGGACGGCCGAAACCGATGGAAAATTTCTGCACGCGCACACCGAGCCGGCGGGCGACCCAGAAATGGCCGAACTCGTGAATGGTCACCAGGATGCCGATGGCGACAATGAAGGCCAGGACCTTGATCAGGATCGCTTCCATACGCAGCTCAGACTCCGTTACCGAGAGATTGTTCCGCCAGCCGACGTGCCTCGGCATCGAGCGCCAGCAGGGTATCGAGATCGTCGGCCAGGGTGCCGGGCATGGCCTGCAGCACCTTGTCGATCAGTTGCGGGATCCGCACAAAGGGCAGCCGCCCGTCCAGGAACGCCGCCACGGCCACCTCGTTGGCTGCATTGAGTATGGCAGGCGCCGCACCACCCTGCTCCACCGCCTGATAGGCCAGGCGCAGACAGGGAAAGCGGTCGAAGTCCGGCGCCTCGAAATCGAGTTGCGCAATGGCGAACAGGTCGAGGCCGGCGACCCCGGATTCGATGCGCTCTGGCCACGCCAGGGCGTGGGCGATGGGCGTACGCATGTCTGGATTGCCAAGCTGCGCCAGCACCGAGCCGTCGACATACTCGACCATCGAATGGATGACACTCTGCGGGTGCACCACCACCTGAATACGATCCGGCGTGGCATCGAACAGCCAGCGCGCCTCGATCACCTCCAGCCCCTTGTTCATCATGGTGGCGGAGTCCACCGAGATCTTGCGACCCATGTCCCAGTTGGGATGGGCGCAGGCCTCCTCCGGTGTGACATGCTGCAGCTCCGCCAGGCTGCGGTTGCGGAACGGTCCGCCCGAGGCCGTCAGCAGTATCCGCCGCACCCCGACACGGTCGAGGCCACGACCGAAGTCTGCGGGCATGCTCTGGAAGATCGCATTGTGCTCGCTGTCGATCGGCAGCACCTCGGCGTCGTGCCGCCGCACCGCATCCATGAACAGCTGGCCGGCAACCACCAGGGACTCCTTGTTGGCCAGCAGGATGCGCTTGCCCTCGCGCACCGCCGCCAGGGTCGGCAGCAGGCCCGCAGCTCCGACGATGGCGGCCATCACGTAGGGCGCGTCGGGATGGACCGCCGCGGCCGCCAGCCCCGCCTCGCCCTGCATCACCTCGATACCCTGCAGATCCCCCGCCAGTTCGCGGCGCAGCGCCTCGGCGCTGGCGGCGTCGGCCATGGCGACAAGGTCGGGGCGGTGCTGGCGGCACAGCCTGGCCATGCCCGCCACATCCCGGTTCGCCGTCAGGCTCACCACCCGGTATTTGTCCGGATGGCGCGCCAGCACATCCAGGGTGCTCAGGCCGATGGAACCGGTGGCGCCGAGGACCGCGACACCGATCACGCCTGCACTCCCAGCAGGTGCAGACCCAAGACGAACACCGGCCCGGCGGCGATCAGGCTGTCGATGCGGTCGAGCATGCCACCGTGTCCCGGCAGCAGGCGACCACTGTCCTTGGCCCCGGCAAGACGCTTGACCAGGCTCTCGGCCAGGTCACCGGCCACCGACACCAGCGTGGTCACCAGGCACAGCAGCAGCAACCAGCCCAGCCCGGCATTGAGATCGAACAGGTAGTGGAGCGCGACGCCGCAGACCAGCGACCCGGCCAGTGCGCCATAGAGGCCTTCCAGGGTCTTGCCGGGACTGATCCCCGGTGACAGCTTGTGCCGCCCCCAGGCATGGCCGGCGAAGTAAGCGCCGGAATCGGCAACCCAGATCAACACCATGAGGAAGAGCAGGAGGCCAGGCCCCTGCGGCAGGGCATGCAGCCGTACCAGCGACAGCCAGGCCAGGGCAAGGATGACACTGGCCAGCAACAGCAGGCCAGGGCGTCGTCCATCCCGTCTTTCGATAGCCCCGCGATAGCTGAACAGCATCCCGGCCAACAGCAGCCAGCCGGCGCCCGCGGCCCACAGCACCCACGACACCAGTTCATCTGCCCGGCCTTCCAATGCCAGCCAGCCGAGCGCCAGCAGCAGGGCGAAGCCCGTCAGTCCGGCGATCCGCGCGCCGGTGCCGTGGTAGCCGCACAGGCGCAGCAGTTCATTCATGCCCAGCAGGCAGGCCAGCGCCAGCAGCATCGACAGCCAGGGGTGTGGCAGATAGAGGATGGCGCTGACCACCAGGGGGATCAGCAGCAGCGCCGTCAGGACCCTTTGCCAGAGCATCAGGAGACCGGTGTCCTGCCGCCTTTGACCTGCGCCCCGGTCTTGCCGAAACGCCGCTGGCGGCCGGCGTAATCATTCAGTGCCTCGCGCATGGCGTCCTGGTCGAAATCAGGCCACAGACGGCTGGTGAAATACAATTCGGTATAGGCGCACTGCCAGAGCAGAAAGTTGCTGATGCGGCGCTCGCCCCCGGTACGGATGAACAGGTCAGGGTCCGGCTGGTCCGCGCAGCTGAGATGGCTGGCGATCAGCGACTCGTCCACCTGTTCCGGTGCCAGGGAACCATCGCGGACCTGCTCGCAGAGCTTGCGCGCGGCCTGGGCGATATCCCAGCGACCACCGTAGTTGGCAGCAATCTGCAGCAGCAGCCCCTGGTTGGCCCGGGTCTGTTGCTCGGCATCGGTGATGCGGCCCTGGAGTTTACGGGAGAAGGCGCTGCGGTCACCGATCACGCGCAGGCGGATGTCATTGGCCTGCATGCGCTTGACCTCGCCCTGCAGCGCAGAGAGAAACAGGTCCATGAGCAGGCTGACCTCCTTCTTCGGCCGGCGCCAGTTCTCACTGCTGAAGGCGAACAGGGTGAGCGTGTGGATGCCTTCCTGCAGGCACACCTCGATGACCCGGCGCACCGATTCCAGGCCCGCCCGGTGACCTGCATGACGCGGCAGTCCGCGCTGTTCCGCCCAGCGGCCGTTGCCGTCCATGATGATGGCGACATGGCGAACCGGCTGGGACGTGCTGCCGGCACCCTCCGTGCCATCGGCCCGCTCATTCACGTCGCTGACTCCGCCCCTGTGGGTTTGTGAAAAACGCCTGAAAAGCGCGATCAAACGGACATCAGGTCCGCTTCTTTCTTCTCCAGCAACTCGTCGATCTCCTTGATGTGCTGGTCGGTCAGCTTCTGGATGATCTCCTGGCCACGGCGCTCGTCGTCCTCGGAGATCAGCTTTTCCTTGACCAGCGCCTCCAGGTCCTTGTTGGCGTCACGCCGGATGTTGCGGATTGCCACCTTGGCCTGCTCGCCCTCCTGGCGGACGATGCGGATCATGTCCTTGCGCCGCTCTTCGGTCAGCGGTGGCAGCGGGACCCGGATCACGTTGCCTGCGGTATTCGGATTCAGACCGAGGTCGGACTCCATGATCGCCTTCTCCACCGGCTGCACCATGTTCTGCTCCCACGGCTGCACGGCGAGGGTGCGGGCATCCTCCACGCTGACGCTGGCGACCTGCTTCAGCGGCGTCTCGGTGCCGTAGTAGTTGACGGTCAGGTGATCGAGCAGGCTGGGGTGGGCGCGGCCGGTCCGCAGCTTGGCGAGATTGTCTGCCAGCGCCTCCACGCTCTTGCTCATGCGCTTGGCCGCATCCTGCTTGATATCGTCGATCATCGTTGTTCTCCACGGGTTACCAGGGTGCCGACATCCTCGCCCTGCAGCAGGCGCTTGAGCGCACCGGACTCATTGAGGTTCATCACGCGCAGGGGCATGTCGTGATCGCGGCACAGCACCAGTGCCGTTGCATCCATGACCCCCAGATTCTCGGCCAGGGCCTGATCGTAATTCAAGCTGGGATAGAGCACCGCATCGGGGTGCTTGACCGGATCGGCGGAATATACGCCATCGACCTTGGTTGCCTTCACCAGCAGATCGGCACCGATCTCGATGGCCCGCAGGCTGGCGGCCGAGTCGGTGGTGAAGAAGGGGTTGCCGGTACCCGCAGCCATCAGTACCACCCGGCCTTTTTCCAGGTGACGCACCGCTCGGCGGCGGATGTAGTCCTCGCACACCTCGTGCATGTCCAGGGCCGACATCACCCGGGCGGAGACACCCTGCTTTTCCAGTGCATCCTGCATCGCCAGGGCATTCATCACCGTGGCCAGCATGCCCATCTGATCGCCGACCACCCGGTCCATGCCGCCACCGGCGAGGCCGGCACCACGGAAGATATTGCCGCCACCGACCACCAGACCAAGCTGGATGCCCATGTCGACCAGCTCCTTGATCTCGCCGGCCACCCGCTTGATCACACCAGGGTCGATACCGAAATCACCGGCGCCCATCAGCGCCTCACCACTCAGTTTCAACAGGACACGTCGGTAGGCTAGGTCATCGCTCATGAGTGGCTGCAATCCTCTTGTGGCAAAAAAAGAAACTGTCTCCGGCTGGAACAAGAAGAACCGGGCGCGAGGCCCGGTTCCGATTACATCTTAACTGCCCTTGACCTGGGCCATCACCTCTTCGGCGAAGTTTTCCTTCTTCTTCTCGATACCCTCGCCCACCTCGAAGCGCTCGAAGCCGACGACCTTGGCGTTCTTCTGCTCCAGCAGCTTGCCGACGGTCAGGTCCGGGTCCTTGACGAAGGGCTGGCCGACCAGGGTGATCTCGGCCAGGTACTTGCGGATACGGCCTTCGATCATCTTCTCGATGATGTTGTCCGGCTTGCCGCTCTCCTTCGCCTGTGCGGTGAAGATCTCGCGCTCCTTGGCCAGCATGTCCGCCGGCACCTGGTCCTCGCTGACGCAGACCGGCTTGCTGGCGGCGATGTGCATGGCGATATCCCGACCCAGCGCCTCGTCACCGCCTTCCAGGTCGACGATGACGCCGATGCGGTCACCGTGACGGTAGCTGGCGATGGTGCCGCTGCTGTCCATGCGGGTGAAGCGGCGGACCGTCATGTTTTCACCGATCTTAGAGACCAGCGCCTGGCGGGCCTCCTCGATGGTGGTGTCCTCGCCCTCGTGCAGGGGCATGGCCATCAGCGATTCGACGTCTGCCACGTCGCTGTTGAGCACACGCTCGGCCACGGCGTTGGCGAAAGAGACGAAGTTGTCGTCCTTGGCCACGAAATCGGTCTCACAATTGACCTCGACCATGACCGCCTTCTTGCTGTCCGGGCTGACCTGGATCAGCACCACGCCCTCGGCCGCGGTGCGACCGGCCTTCTTGGCCGCCTTGGCCTGGCCGGACTTGCGCATGGCCTCGATGGCGGCATCGATATCGCCATCGCTCTCCACCAGGGCCTTCTTGCATTCCATCATGCCTGCGCCAGTACGCTCGCGCAGTTCCTTAACCATAGAGGCAGTGATCGCCATGGATAGTCACCTCGACTGTGAATTCAATACTTTAGAGTTGGCCCCCACCGATCCGAATCGGCGGGGGCCATTTACCCGATCTGTCTGGAAGGCCGTGCGGTCAGCTGGCCGCCTCGTTGACCTCGACGAAATCGCCCTCGGACGAGGCCACCGATGAAGCCGCGGCTGCGCGACCCTCGAGGATAGCGGCAGACGCACCCTGCACGTACAGCTGCACGGCACGGATGGCGTCATCGTTGCCCGGGATGACATAGTCGACCACGTCGGGGTCGTTGTTGGTGTCGACAACGCCGACCACCGGCAGACCCAGCTTGCGGGCCTCGGTCACGGCGATGTTCTCGTGACCGGTGTCGATCACGAACAGCGCGTCGGGCAGACCGTTCATGTCCTTGATGCCGCCGAGGCTGCGGTTGAGCTTTTCCAGCTCACGCTTGAGGCCGAGGGCCTCCTTCTTGCGGAAGCGTTTCTCCAGGGAGCCATCGGCCTCCATCGCCTCGAGCTCTTTCAGGCGCTTGATCGACTGCTTGATGGTCTTGAAGTTGGTGAGCATGCCGCCGAGCCAACGGTGGTTGACGTAGGGCATGTTGCAGCGCTCGGCCTCTTCCTTGACCACGTCGCGCGCGGAGCGCTTGGTGCCCACGAACAGCACCTTGCCGCCGTTGGATGCCAGCTTGCCGATGAAATTCATCGCCTCGTTGTACAGCGGGAGGGTCTTTTCCAGGTTGATGATGTGAATCTTGTTGCGCTGCCCGAAAATGTAGGGCGCCATCTTGGGATTCCAGTATCGGGTCTGGTGCCCGAAGTGCACGCCAGCTTCAAGCATCTGGCGCATTGATACATTGCTCATTTCGATATCTCCGGTATTGGGTTAGGCCTCCACACGCCCCGCGCTCCCAACCTGTCAAGCAGGCACCCGGGATGCAGTTGCAGCGTGTGTGTGTCATTAAATCCATCCACATGGATGGCGGGTTTGCCGTAAGGCGGCGCGTTTTATACCATAAGTCGCTTTCCAGGCCAATGCCCAACGGGCACCGATGCCTGCCCCCTGCCCTCTTCCCCCGGACTATCTGAACCATGGCCGTCACCATCAAAACAGCCGACGAAATCGAGAAAATGCGTATTGCCGGACGGCTCGCCGCCGAGGTCCTCGAGATGATCGAGCCCCATGTGCAGCCCGGCGTCACCACCGACGAGCTCGACCGCATCTGCCACGACTACATCGTCAACGAGCAACAGGCCATCCCGGCACCGCTCAACTACCACGGCTTCCCACGCTCGATCTGCACCTCGGTCAACCACCAGGTCTGCCACGGCATCCCCGGCAACAAGACCCTGAAAAACGGCGATATCGTCAACATCGATATCACCGTCATCAAGGACGGCTTCCATGGCGACACCAGCAAGATGTTCTTCATCGGCGAGCCCTCGGTACTGGCCCGCCGACTGGTCAAGGTGACCCAGCAGGCCCTGTGGAAGGGCATCAACCTGGTCCGGCCCGGTGTGCACCTCGGCGACATCGGCCATGCCATCCAGAAATTCGTCGAAGCCCAAGGCTACTCGGTGGTGCGCGAGTACTGCGGCCACGGTATCGGACGGGAATTCCACGAAGATCCCCAGGTCCTGCACTACGGCAAGCCCGGCGAGGGCCTGGAACTGGCCCCCGGCATGTGCTTCACCATCGAGCCGATGGTCAATGCCGGAAAGCGCCAGGTGAAACTGCTGCCGGACGGCTGGACGGTGGTCACCAAGGACCGCAAGCTCTCGGCCCAGTTCGAGCACACCCTGTGCGTCACCGAGGACGGACACGAGGTGCTGACCCTGCGCGAGGAAGAGCGCGGCAAAGACCTGGCAGCAGACTGAATCATGCCCCATCAGGCCATCGCCACCCTCGACCGCATCCGCATCGGGGACACCCCCACCATCAGTGACTTCAAGACCTGCCTCCGCGAAGGGGGCGAGGTGCTGGCGCAGCGCTTCGTCGCCGGCGAAAGCGTCGAGCACCTGGTGCGCCTGCGTGCGGACTTCATCGACGCGGTGCTGCAGCGGGTCTGGGAGCAGCACATGCCCGCGGGTGTCGATGCGGCACTGATCGCCGTCGGCGGCTACGGCCGACGCGAGCTGCACCCCGCCTCCGATGTCGACGTGCTGATTCTCACCGCCGAGGCACCGGAGACCCTCGCCGAACCGATCGAGCAGTTGATCATGTTCCTCTGGGACATAGGCCTGGAGATCGGTCACAGCGTGCGCACCCTCGATGAATGCATCGAAGAGGCGCGCAACGACCTGACCGTGGTCACCAACCTGATGGAGTCGCGCCTGCTCTGCGGCGACCAGGCCCTGTTCGAGGCCATGCGCGAGGCCACCGGCCCGGACAGGATCTGGCCCAGCGAAGCCTTCTTCAGCGGCAAGGTGGCCGAGCAGGAGCGCCGCCATGCCAAGTACGACGACAGTGCCTACAACCTGGAGCCTAACATCAAGGAGAACCCGGGCGGCCTGCGTGATATCCAGATTATCGGCTGGGTGGCGAAACGCCACTTCGGCGCCGAGACCATGGCCGACCTGAAGGCACACAAGTTCCTCACCGACGCCGAGTACCAGGCGCTGATGGAGGGGCAGGCCTACCTCTGGCGCATCCGCTTCGCCCTGCACCTGCTCACCGGCCGCCATGACGACCGGCTGATGTTCGATCATCAGCGGGCCCTGGCGCGACAGTTCGGCTACCAGGACGACGACGCCAACCTCGCCGTCGAGCAGTTCATGCAGCGCTACTACCGCACCGTGATGGAGCTCAACCGCCTCAACGAGATGCTGCTGCAGCTGTTCCGCGAGGCCATCCTGCTGCACAACAAGCTGGGTGAGCCGGTGCGCATCAACGCCCGCTTCCAGACCCGTAACGACTACCTGGAACTCACCAACGAAGGTATCTTTGCGCGCTATCCGCTGGCGCTGCTGGAGGTGTTTCTGGTCCTCGAGCAGCACCCCGAGATCAAGGGCGTACGCGCCACCACCATCCGCTCCATCCGCGCCCACCGGCACCTGATCGACAACCGCTTCCGCGCCGACATCCGCAGCCGCAGCCTGTTCATGGAGATCCTGCGCCAGCCTGCGGGCATCACCCACCAGCTGCGGCGCATGAACCGCTACGGCATCCTCGAGCG
>JANTHH010000030.1 GCA_024762485.1 Chromatiales bacterium | reverse complement strand
TCTCCGGGCTGGCCGGAGAGACGGCTGTTGCCGGTGGCCGGTGTGCTGATCCTGTTGACCAGCGTGTCGGTTTTCTATGCGAATGCGTCAGGTAACGCCTTGCCGAAGGGGGTGGCACAGGCCAGCCAGCTGGTGCGTGCCTGGGGTGTGGGCCACATCTACCACATCTTCCCCACCATGCAGACGGAGCGGCAGGAACTGGTGATAGAGGGCTCTGACGACGGCCAGGACTGGCGGCCCTATGTGTTCCGCTACAAGCCGGGTCCGCTGGACAGGCGGCCGGCGTTCATCGTGCCGCATCATCCCCGGCTGGACTGGCTGATCTGGTTCGTGCCGACCCAGCACCCACAGCATGCCTACTGGTTCAATCGCCTCATGCAGCAGCTGTGGGCCGGATCCAGGGAGGTGACGGGGTTGCTGGCGCAGAACCCCTTCGCAGGGCAGCCGCCGCGTTACCTGAGGGTGCAGGCGTTTCGCTACCGATTCACGACCGCGCAGGAGCGCGCGGAGACGGGTGACTGGTGGCGGCGGGAATACCTGGGCGAGTTTCCCAACGTGCCGCCGAGGCGGCCCTGACAGTGTCTGTCGTGCGGGGTGTCATGTGCAGGACAAAGAGGCGGGCAGTCACCGATTCGGGAATAGGCATGGAAAGCTGGGTGTTGCTGCGCACCAAGGGTATGCTGTGACGGTATCGAACTGATACCGGGCAGTTACCGGCATCGAATCCACGGGCAAGGAGGCCTCGCGATGAACCCACTCGGCAGACCGCTGCTTGCAGTGACCCTGTTCCTTTCATTCACTCACGCCTCGGCATCGAAGGTCTACCGTTGTCCGCAGGCGGACGGTGGCGTGTTGTTTCAGCAGACCGCCTGCAGTCAGGGCGAGGTGCTCAGGATCGAGTCACCCGCGGTCGGTTGGTCCGGGCTGCGCCCGGCCGAGAAGGCACAGTTGCAAAAGGACCGGCCCCCAACCGCCGACAAGGCCCGCTCTGCTGCCGCACGGGGTTCGCAGACCGATTGGCAGGGCCGGGGTGAGAGCAAGGCCTGCTGGGGCAGACGTCAGCGGTTGGAGAAGGCCCGGGCGAAGCTGCGCCGCGGCTATGCCCCGGCAGAGGGCGAGCGCCTCAGGCGCCAGCGCGACGAGCACGAGGACTATCTCAGGCGCTTCTGCTGAGTCTGTTGCCGTTCAACGGCCGCTGCGCCATTTCTGGAAGTCCGGCTCGAAGCGGTAGCCGCCGCTGAGGATGTAGTTGAGCACGTTGCGCAGACGGAAGAAGCGCACCACCGAGTCGACCCGGATGATCTCCCTGCCGGACTCGTCATAGAAGATGATCGCCGGCGCGAAGAACAATCCCAGTTCCTTGGCCCATTGCCTGGCCGTCATGCGGTGGCCGTCCGGCGTGATCACCGGGGTGTCGCTGCTCATGTCCAGTTGCACGCTGTCGAACTGCTTGAACAGTTCGCGGATGGCCGGTTGGCGCAGCGCCTCGGTGTGCAGTACGTCGCAGGCGTGGCAATTGCCCTGTTCGAAGAACACCGCCAGTGGTCGCTCCGCCTTGAAGCGGCTGCGGTCGAGGTTGTAGGGCGGGGGCTCGAAGAAGTCCTCCTCCACCAGGTCGTTCTCGTCGAAGTGCTGGCTCTTGTCGCCGCGCGCCATGTAGACGGCGAAGGGCTCGCGCTTGTAATGACCGCCGACCACGTATTCCAGCGCGGCGCGGTGCAGGTAAGGCGGGTAGTAACCGCGCAGCCGCAGCGCCACCCGACCATTCTCGTCATAGAACACCAGCGAGGGGGTGAAGTTGGTGCCCATGGCCAGCGCATATTCGCGCTTGGTCATGGTCTTGCCGTCCGGCGTGGTCACCTCCTCCGGGCTCCAGATGTCGATGGGAATGACATCGAAGTGCTTGCGGGTATAGGCGACGATGTCATCGAGCCGGAAGTTGTGTTCCAGCAGTTGCTTGCAGTAGGCGCATCGCTTCTGGCCGAAGTAGACGATGATGCCTTTCTTGCCGGCGTCGACGGCCTCTTTAAGGTCGGCCTGCAGGTCGTAGAAGCTCTCCTTGAACCAGTCGGGATACTGCAGCAGTTTCTCGGTGGGGAAATCATCGAATTCGTAGATATCGTCCTCGCTGACGGCGAGACAGCTGCCGGCCGCCAGCCAGAGCAGCGCGGAGAGCAGTGCGAATCCGATCTTTCGAGTCATGAGGGCTCCTGTAAGGGGCGTGAGCGGGTCCCCAATTTCACAGCTTCTGCGCCCGGGACGGTGCCGTCAAGGACCCCCGTCGGCGCGTGTTTTCCGGCTTGGCCGCTGGTCCCTGCTGCCGTCCTGGGTATTGGCCATGCCGCGTCAACCGGCGTCCTCCCGGAGGTAGTCCGACCAGTTCACGCTGCTGTCGCCGAAGACGAGGAAGTGCGGGTTGAGCAGCGAGTCCTTGGTGTTGTAGCGCAGCGGTTTCATGTCGGTGGTGGTGACCTGTCCGCCGGCGGCCTCCACCACCGCCTGGGCGGCTGCGGTGTCCCATTCGGAGGTCGGGCCGAGCCGTGGGTAGATGTCGGCCTTGCCCTCGGCCACCAGGCAGAGCTTGAGCGAGCTGCCCATGCTGACGATCTCGTGCTCGCCCACTTCGTCGAGAAAGCGTTGCAGGCTCTCGCCGGCATGGGAGCGGCTGCCGACCACCCGCAGCGGGGTCTGGCGGGCAGGGGTCACCTCGATGGGCCGGCTGCTGCCGTCGCTGTCGATGCGATGGGCTCCGACGCCCGCCTGGCCGGTGTAGGTCACCCCGGTGACCGGTACATGCACCACGCCGAGTACCGGGCGACCCTGATCGATCAGGGCGATATTGACGGTGAATTCACCGTTGCGTTTGACGAATTCCTTGGTGCCGTCGAGCGGGTCCACCAGCCAGTAACGGGACCACTGCTGCCGGGTCTCGTAGGGGATGCTGGCCGATTCCTCCGACAGCAGCGGGATGTCCGGGGTGAGTTGAGCCAGTGCATCCCTGATCAGATTGTGCGCGGCCATGTCCGCCGCGGTCAGCGGTGACTGGTCGGCCTTTTCGGTGACCTCGAAATCCTGTTCATAGATCTCGAGGATGGCACGACCGGCGTCGCGGGCGATGTTGACAATGGCTTCGATGGGGGGAAGCGGACTCAAAACGGACCTCCGTGCGGCGCCACTGGCGCGAATCATGATTCTGGATGTTGCAGCTGCCCACCGGTCTGACCGGGGTCAACTGGGCGTAAAAAAATCAGCCGGGTGGTGAGGATGCCCTCGAACCAGGTATCGAGCAAGAGATGGCCGGGGCTGTGTTCCACCTTGACGCCCGGCTGGGCGGCCGGATCGGTGTGCTGGAGGTGCAGTGAAGTGGGGAAGTGGACATCCAGAATCACGCGCATCGGGTAGTAGCCGTCGAGGAAGCGGCGCATGTAGGGCCCGTTGCGCAGTGCATAGCGTCCGTCACCGAGTTGCTGCAGTGCCCGGGTCTCGGCGCGCAGGCACAGGCTGGCGTCGTTGCCGATGTCCTGCAGCTGTACCGTGTCACCCGCCACCGCTACCTGGCCGATATGCCGTGCTTCGACGACCTGGATGCCGCGGATGCGCCCCGGGCTGAACACGATCTCCAGGGCGCCTACCGGGTCCAGGTGCCGGTGGCACTGTTCGAGCCGGACCCAGCCGGTGTCCAGGCTCCCGGGCAGGATGGTGAGGCGGTTGACGTGGGTGTGCACCGGTGCGTCGGGTGGTGCGGGCAGGAAGGTCAGCTCGCCCTCGTTGACGGCCATGGCACGCTCATAGGGATCCTCGGCCGGCCAATCGGCTGCCTGTGCGCCGGTCAGCCAGCAGCAGAGCAGCAGCAAAGTTGATAGTCGCATCGGCGGGTGCCCCTTATCATGTCCGGCATCGATGGGCCGGCGCCTTTGCCGGCCCCTAATAGAAAGATCTGCCCCGGGAGGTGGAGTTCCCATGTTCGACTGGTCGCATATCGACACCGTGTTGCTCGACATGGACGGTACCCTGCTGGATCTTCACTTCGACAATCATTTCTGGCTGGAACATGTGCCGCGCCGCTATGCACAGACCCATGGCCTAAGCCAGGACGCTGCGCATGCGGAACTGATGGACAGGTACAAGGCGGTGGAGGGGACCCTCGACTGGTACTGCGTCGACCACTGGAGCCACGAACTGGGGCTGGACATCGTGATGCTCAAGCAGGAGGTGGACCACCTGATCGCCGTCCACCCCCATGTGCTGGAATTCCTCGATCTGCTGGCCGATGCGGGCAAGCGCCGGGTGCTGGTGACCAATGCGCACCGCAAGTCATTGGCGCTGAAGATGGACCGGACGCGGCTGCAGGGCCACCTCGATCGCCTGCTGTGTTCGCATGACTTCGGTCTGCCCAAGGAGGATCCGGCATTCTGGGCCCGGCTGCAGGAGGTGGAACCCTTCGATCCGGCACGCACCCTGTTCGTCGACGACAGCCTGCCGGTGCTGCGCTCTGCGGCCGACTACGGCATTGCCAACCTGCTGGCGATCACCGCCCCCGATACCCGCCAGCCGATAAGGGAGGTGGCGGGCTATCCCGCTGTTGAGGACTTTTCGCCCCTGCTGCCGGGGCTGCGGACGGCCATCGGCCTTTAGCATTTCGTTTATTTCTAATATACTGGCGGGATTTTTCAGCAACCGGCCACGGACAGCGGCGGCTCAGCGTCCGTCATGACCACGACTTCGAGGAAGGCAGCATGCATAACGGCACAACCATTACCCAGTTCATCATCGAGGAGCAGCGTCACATCGAGGGCGCCACCGGCGACTTCACCTCGTTGCTCAACGATATCGTCACCGCCTGCAAGGTCATCTCCAACATGGTCAACAAGGGCGAGCTGATCGGCGTGCTGGGCTCTGCCGGCAGCGAGAACGTGCAGGGCGAGACCCAGAAGAAGCTCGATATCCTCACCAACGAGGTGTTCATCAAGTCCAACGAATGGGCCGGCCACCTGGCTGCCATGGCCTCCGAGGAGATGGACGATGTCTACCCCATCCCCGACAAGTACCCACGCGGCAAGTACCTGCTGACCTTCGATCCGCTGGACGGCTCCTCCAACACCGACGTCAATGTCTCGGTGGGCACCATCTTCTCCATCCTCAAGTGCCCGGGCGAGTGCGCCGCACGCCCCGGTGCCGAGGGCTTCCTGCAGCCGGGCACCGAGCAGGTCGCCGCCGGCTATGCCCTGTACGGCCCCTCCACCATGATGGTGCTGACCACCGGCAACGGCGTGAACGGCTTCACCCTGGATGCGGATATCGGCGAGTTCATTCTCACCCATCCCAACATGACCATCCCCGAGGACACCCGCGAGTTCGCCATCAACGCCTCGAACATGCGTCACTGGGAGGCCCCGGTGAAGCGCTACGTGGACGAGTGCCTGGCCGGCAAGGAAGGCCCGCGTGGCGAGGACTTCAACATGCGCTGGATCGCCTCCATGGTGGCCGAGGTGCACCGCATCCTGATGCGCGGCGGCATCTTCATGTACCCGCTGGACGCGAAGATGAAGGCCAGCGGCAGCACCGGAAAGCTGCGGCTGCTGTACGAGGGCAACCCGATGTCCATGATCGTCGAGCAGGCCGGTGGCGCTGCCAGCACCGGCCGCGAGCGCATCATGGAAGTGAAGCCCAGCGGTCTGCACCAGCGGGTGCCGGTGGTGCTGGGCTCGAAGAACGAGGTCGAGCGCGTGGTCGAGTACTACAAGGAGATGGCCGACTAATCCGCCACTTTCACCCGCTGCTGGCGGGGCGCAATGGAAAACGGGCCCGGGTGGCCCGTTTTTTCATGTCCGGCGCTTTGCTTCAGGCCTGTTTTGGCTGGTCGATGAAATCGCTGAGGAAGCCCGGCAGATCTGTCCCGGGCATCGGGCGACTGATCAGGTAACCCTGCAGGTAATCGCAGCCACGCTCACGCAGGACCTGTTCCTGTGCCAGTGTCTCCATGCCCTCGGCCACCACCTTCATGCCGAAGGCGTGGCTCAGCTGGATGATGGCGGTGACCAGGTCGACGTCGTTCGGGTCGTCGGGGATGTCGCGGACGAACTCCCGGTCGACCTTGATCAGGTCGAAGGCGAAACGCCGCAGGTGGTTGAGTGATGACTGACCGGTGCCGAAATCATCGAGTGCGACGCGGACACCGAGGCCGCGCAGCTGCTGCAGCACCCTCACCGAGGCATCCAGGTCCTGGGTCAGGCTGTCCTCGGTGACCTCGACGATCAGGTGTTCCGGCGATGGCCAGTTGCTGTCCAGTTTCCCCAGCAGATGGCGGGAGAAGGCGTCGTCGTGCAGCAGCTTGGCCGTGAGATTGATGGAGATGGGCATCCAGCGTCCGGTCTGGCGGAACAGGGTGAGCTGCTGCTCGGCGACGGTGTCGATGATCCAGCGGCTGACCGTGCCGAGCTGCCCCATGTCCTCGAGGATCGGGATGAAGCGGTCGGGAGGCACCTGGCCGAGTTGCGGGTGGTGCCAGCGCAGCAGGGCCTCGAAGGCGTGGATGTCGCTGCCGTCCTGGTTGCTGATCGGCTGGTAGTGGAGTTCAAGCTGCTGCTGGGCGATGGCCAGGCGCAGGGCGCTCTCCGTCTCCAGGTGGGCAGCCGCGCGCTGGGTCATCTCGGCGGTGAAGAAGCGGAAGCAGTTTTTGCCAGCCTCCTTGGCGGCATACATGGCCGTGTCGGCGCCACGGATCAGGCTGTCTGCCTGGATATCGTCGATGGGGCTGAGGGTGATGCCGATGGAGGTGGTGATGTGGAACGGCTTGCCATCGAGCAGGAACGGTTCGGCAAGGGCGATGAGGATCTTCTCCGCCAGCAGCGTGCTTTCATCCCGGTGCTTGAGGTGTTCGATGAGTATGGCGAATTCATCGCCACCGAGACGGGCAACGGTGTCGCTGGCGCGCATCGCCCCGCGCAGCCGTTCCGCCACCGAACGCAGCAGCTGGTCGCCGGCGGCGTGCCCCAGGCTGTCATTGATCTGCTTGAAACGATCGAGGTCGAGGAACATCACCCCCAGCAGGCTGCCCTCGCGCGCCGAGAGCGTGAGAGCGTGCTCCAGCCGGTCGCGGAACAGCAGCCGGTTGGGCAGGCCGGTGAGTGGGTCATGGTGGGCGAGGTGATCGAGGTGGCCCTCGCGTTCGCGTACCTGCTGGCGCATCTCCTCGAAGGCGGCGATCAGGTCCTGCGTCTCCTGCACCTTGGCCTCGGGGGGCAGCATGCTGGTGCGGCCCTCGGCCTCCTGCCGCAGCGCCAGGGTGGTCTGCTTGATGGGCTTGAGCAGGATGCGGTTGAACATCCCGTAGGTGACGAGGAAGAACAGCGCGCCGGTGGCCACCACCAGCAGGGTGAAGCTGGAGAGCTGCTTGGTGATGTCCGTCAGATCGGTGATGTTCTGCGCCGACTGGATGTCGAGTTCCAGGCGGATACCGGACAGCCGCTGGTGGATGGCATCGATGATGGGTTCGATGGCCTCGCGGGTGTAGGTGAGGTCCGCCCGCCAGTCATTGCCCTGCAGGCGCTTGACGGATCTGGAATAGATGTCGGCCCAGATATCGAGCTTTTCCTGCAGGTCGGGGAGGAACTCCTCCGCGCTGAGCCCCAGTTTTCCGGCCCCGGCGGCGGCCTCCAGTTCGGCCAGCTTTGTGCGTGCGGCATTGAGATAGATGCCGATGTTGTCCGCGCGGCTCTCCATGCCCTGGGCGGCGTTGGTCGAAAAGATGCCGAAACGGTTGGCGATCAGCAGCCGCAGCTCCGAGATGGCATGCAGCCAGCTGACCTGGAGGTCGACGATCCGGCTGAAGGTGTCGATGTCGGTCTCGCCATCGGCCAGCCGCTCCCGCTCCTCTGCAAGGATGGCGTTGAGGATCTCCTGGATGGCCTGGTTGGCGGGCATCATCTGTTCCTCGACCACCCCCAGCATGGGGAACCAGCGACGGCGTTCCTTGCGGATCTCGATCAGTTCTCTCAGACCTTTGTCGAGGCGTTGCAGGTCGAAGGTGGTTTCACGGATCAGGCTGCCGAGTTCGGGGTGGGTGACCGTCCACTCGGAGCTGTCGAGCCGACTGGTGGCCGTGATGAGGCGTTGCAGTGAGCCGAGCAGCTGGCTGACCTTGGTTTGTGGCGGGTTGATGAGAAAGCCGTGCAGGTCGTCCTGCACCCGGTTGAGCAGTTCCAGCGTGTCATGCAGGTTGGCGGTGGCCTGTGCGCGCTGCTGGATCATGCGCAGTTGCTGGTCGCTGACCTGGGAAACGTAATGGCGGCCATAAAGACCGGCGGCAGACAGGAAGGCGATCGCCACGAAGGCGAGGGCGAGATAGCGCCCGCGGTAGGAATCCAGCCCGGGAATTCGCCACGAACCCGTCATGGCGAGGCCGGCTCCCCGTAGTCCTCACCCAGTACGCGCCGAATGATTCTCCGATGCGGCTCGTAGTCGGCGTCGGCCGCTGGCAGCAGCCCGGTCAGGCCCGCCTGGTGGAGGATGTCGGAGCCACCAGGCGCCTGGTTGAGTGACAGCAGGGCATCGCGTATCCCCCTCGCCAGGCCATCGGGAACCCGTGGGCTGATTGCCCAGGGATGGTGCGCAACCGGTTCACTGACCAGCAGTCGCTTGAGTTCAGAGAAATCGACCTTGGTGCGCAGGCGCTCCTGCTTGTCGGCGTTGTAGTTCAGGCCGGCAGCGGCGCCCTGGCGATGATAGAGGGCCTTCATCGCGTGGATCGGGTTGATGGTGAACTGGCTGATGTAGTCCTCGGGGCCGAGGCCGGCCTGGTGCAGCAGGTCACTGGCCATGATGTAGCTGACCATGGCCTTGTGTCCGCCGCCGAAGATGACCTTGTGAAATTTCAGGTCGGTGGCACTGTCGATTCCACTGTCGCGGCGTACCCACACGGTGGCGCGGATGAAACCCTCGCCCTGTTCCTCGTTGTGGGCGATGGCCCGGTAGCCCAGTTCCTGGTGGGAACGGACATAGTGATAGGGGTTGTAATGCACCAGGTCGAAGCGGCCGGCCTGCAATGCGCGCCAGAAGGCGGGAAAGTCGGCGGGGACCTCCAGGCGGGTCGGCATGCCGAGTTGTTGTGCCAGGTAGTCGGCCAGGGGTGAGAACATCTCCTGGCTCTCGATCGCCGGGCGCCGTGGAAACACCCCAATGACCAGGGTCTCGGTCTCGACAACGTCTGCCGTTGCCTGGCCGCTCGTGGCCAGCAGCAGTATGCACAACAGCCGAACTAGCCAATAACTGCAGCCGGGGCGGGAGTGATTCATGTGTCGAGTTCCTTTGGCGGCCAGCACCCGTAAGGCGGCCGGTACTGTTGCCCGTTTCCGATGGGCGGTCTTCGTAATCCTGTTTTTTTATTGTGAGCTACTGGCCTGTATCGGCTAATTTCCCCAGCGCTTGAATCGCCGTCTGCAATAGCCGAGCAGTTCGTTGTAGTTGCGGAAGTGCAGGGCGAAGTGTTTTTCGGCGGGTTCGTCGAATTCGCACCAGTCGTTACTGTAGTCACGGCACACCTGGGGCCTGTCGGCATAGATGGCGCAGGCGCCATCGGGCGCGATCAGGTGCTCGCAATTGCCGCGTATCAGCAGGTACCAGCCGTCGCTGTCCTTGTAGATTTCCACGTTGTCATGGGAGACCTGCCAAAGCAGGTGTTCGAAGTCGGCCTTCGACCGCGGTGTGCCGAGCGCCTCGGTGGTGTAGGTGCAGCAGCGGGAGTCGAGGCAGCGACTGCACTTGCCCGCATCCGCCCCGGAATTCCCCTGTCCACCCGCCATGCTCAGCGCCGGCCCGAATTACGCCGGCCCCGCTCGCCCCCGCGGCGCTGTCCACCCTTGCCGTGCGCGGGGCGGGGCTTGCGCTCCATGCGTACCCGGCTCTTCGGGTCCACCTCGGCCAGCAGGGCGGTGTCGACCGGCTCGATGGGGATCTTGTGGCCGATATAGTCCTCGATATCGGGCAGCGAGAAGGCGTAGGTCTCGCAGACGAAGCTGATGGCATCCCCCTCGGCACCGGCACGCGCCGTGCGTCCGATGCGATGGACGTAGTCCTCGCGGTCATCCGGCAGATCGTAGTTGATGACGTGGCTGACACCCGGGATGTGCAGCCCGCGGGCGGCCACGTCGGTGGCCACCAGGACCTTGACCTCGTCGCTGGTGAATTTCTTCAGCAGGGCAAGGCGTTTCTTCTGCGGCACGTCACCGGAGAGTATGGCGCTGTCGAAGCCGTTGCCCTGGAGGAACCCCCAGACCTGGTCGGCGGCACGCTTGGTGTTGACGAAGACGATGGTGCGCGATTCGCCGAGCTGCCGCAGCAGGCCGATCAACAGCGGGATCTTCTCCTCGTTGGCGACCATGTAGCCGACCTCGTGGATGCGTGCGGCGGTAACGCTGTCTGTCTCCACCTTGACTGTCTCGGGGTTGTTCATGTGCTCGTAGGCGAGTTCGATCACACGGTAGGAGAGGGTGGCCGAGAACAGCATGCCCAGGCGCTTGTCCGCCGGCGGGCAGCGGCGCAGCAGGTAGCGGATGTCCTTGATGAAACCGAGATCGAACATGCGGTCGGCCTCGTCGAGGATCACCGCCTGGATGGCCTTGAGGTCGTAGACGTGTTGCTTGAAATAGTCGATCAGCCGGCCCGGTGTGCCGATCAGGATGTCCACCCCTTCCTGCAGCGCGCTGCGCTGCTTGTCGTAGTCGGTGCCGCCGAACACCACCTCCATCTTGTGGCCGGTGTGGGCGCCGATGGCCAGCGCATCCTTATGGATCTGCGCGGCCAGCTCGCGGGTGGGGGCGACGATGAGGACGCGCGGCTGGTTGCTGCGTCGGCCCTCGGGCGCAGGATGCGTCGCCAGGTGCTGGAAGGCGGCGACCAGGAAGGCGGCGGTCTTGCCGGTACCGGTTTGCGCCTGGCCGGCCACGTCCTGTCCGGTGAGGGCGATCGGCAGAGTTTGGGCCTGGATGGGGGTGCAGTATTCGAATCCGCATTCCTTGAGACCCTGGAGGATGTCGGGGTCGAGGTCGAGGCTGTCGAATCGGGTGTCGCTCAGATGTTTGTCGCTCATGACGCTCAAGGATACCCGAAAAATATCCGTGCGGACTTGAAAAGCGGCGGGGGATGGGCTCAAATTGGCCTACGACGTAACCGCCGCGCCTGGTAGCTGGCGCCACAGCCGAACGGCAGCGGGGCATCCATCCCAGGAATCGTCAGTCCCCCACAGCCATCCACTTTATTTGAAGATTGCAAAAACAACCGGAGAGAACTCAGTGAGTGACAGTATTGTTCACGTGACGGATGACAGCTTCGAGCAGGAAGTGCTGAAGTCGGATATCCCTGTGCTGGTGGATTACTGGGCCGAGTGGTGCGGTCCCTGCAAGATGATCGCCCCGGTCCTCGACGAGATCGCCACTGAATACGCCGGCAAGTTGAAGGTGGCCAAGCTCAATATCGACGAACAACCGAACACCCCGCCACGCTACGGTATCCGCGGTATCCCGACGCTGATGCTGTTCAAGGACGGGGAGGTCGAGGCCACCAAGGTGGGCGCCGTGTCCAAGTCGCAGCTGACGGCCTTCATCGACAGCAATATCTGAACGCACCGGCAGACGGCATACCCGCCGTCTGCCGGCCTGCTGAAGCATGTATAAAACTGGCGCACGGCATAATCCGTGTTAATATTTCATTGGCTCTCTGCCGCTTCAGAATTATTTTTTCGAATTCAACCCCTTTCGCCGTCGTCGCCTATGGGAATCCCCGTGGTAGCGTGATCCACTCCAAGACCGGCCTTACCCCTAAAAAGACCTCAGGACCATGAATCTCACCGAGCTGAAAAAAATGCCGGTTCCACAATTGCTGGAACTTGCCCAATCCATGAAGATCGAGGGCATGGCGCGTTCGCGCAAGCAGGACCTGATCTTCGCCATCCTCAAGGCCCACGCGAAAAAGGGTGAGGACATCTACGGCGATGGCGTGCTGGAGATCCTGCAGGATGGTTTCGGCTTCCTGCGCGCCAGCGATTCCTCCTATCTCGCCGGGCCGGACGACATCTACGTCTCCCCCAGCCAGATCCGCCGTTTCAGTCTGCGTACCGGCGACACCATCTCCGGCAAGATTCGTCCCCCCAAGGACAGCGAGCGTTACTTCGCCCTGCTCAAGGTCGACGAGATCAATTTCGAGAAGCCGGAGAACGCGAAGAACAAGGTCCTGTTCGAAAACTTCACGCCGTTGTTCCCGAACGAGAAGTTCAACCTGGAACTGGGCAACGGCAGCACGGAAGACCTCACTGCACGCACCATCGAGCTGTGCGCGCCCATCGGCAAGGGTCAGCGCGGGTTGATCGTCGCCCCGCCCAAGGCCGGCAAGACCATGCTGATCCAGAACATCGCCCAGTCCATCGGCCAGAATCACCCCGAGTGCTACCTGATCGTGCTGCTGATCGACGAGCGCCCGGAAGAGGTCACCGAGATGAAGCGCTCGGTGCGCGGCGAGGTCATCTCCTCCACCTTCGACGAGCCCGCCGCCCGCCACGTGCAGGTGGCCGAGATGGTGATCGAGAAGGCCAAGCGCCTGGTGGAGCACAAGCGCGACGTGGTGATCCTGCTCGATTCCATCACCCGCCTGGCGCGTGCCTACAACACCGTCATCCCCTCCTCGGGCAAGGTTCTGACCGGCGGTGTGGACGCCAATGCGCTGCACCGGCCGAAGCGGTTCTTCGGTGCTGCCCGCAACGTCGAGGAAGGTGGTTCGCTGACCATCATCGCCACCTCCCTGGTGGAGACCGGCTCGCGCATGGATGACGTGATCTACGAGGAATTCAAGGGCACCGGCAACATGGAGGTCCACCTCGACCGCCGCATCGCCGAGAAGCGCATCTTCCCTGCCATCAATATCAACCGCTCGGGCACCCGCCGTGAGGAACTGCTGATGCCGGCGGCCGAACTGCAGAAAATGTGGATCCTGCGCAAGATACTCCATCCCATGGACGAGCTGGCCGCGATGGAATTCCTCTACGACAAGCTCAAGGCCACCAAGACCAACGACGAGTTTTTCGGCTCGATGCGCGGCTGACGCGGCGACGGTTCCGGTGGACACGGGCCGCATCCACTAGCCGGTCACCATGGCGGCGCCCCCCATCACCCATGCCATGATACTCGCCGCCGGGCGCGGCGAGCGCATGCGCCCGCTGACCGACGACACCCCCAAGCCGCTGCTGTGCGTCGGCGGCAAACCGCTGATCGTCTGGCATATCGAACGCCTCGCCATCAACGGTATCCGAGAACTGGTGATCAATCATGCCCACCTGGGCGAGCAGATCGAGCAGGTGCTCGGTGACGGCTCCCGCTGGGGTGTGCATATCCACTATTCCCGGGAAGGGGAGGGGCAGGCCCTGGAGACCGGCGGGGGTATCTTCAAGGCGCTGCCACTGCTGGGCGCGGACCCCTTCCTGGTGATCAACGGCGACATCTGGTGCGACTGCCCGCTGACGGGTCTGCGACCTGCGGCCGATGCACTGGCGCACCTGGTCCTGGTGGATAACCCGCCGCACCACCCCGAAGGTGATTTCGGCCTCGAGGACGGGCGGGTCGTCGGACACGGTCCACGGCTGACCTTCAGCGGCGTCGGTATCTACCACCCGGCGCTGTTTGCCGGACAGACGCCGGGGGCCTTTCCGCTGGCCCCGTTGCTGCGCCGTGCCATGGCCGAGGGCCGGGTCAGTGGTGAGCATCATCGCGGGCAGTGGGTGGATGTGGGCACACCGGCGCGCCTGGCGGCGCTGGACCGCATGCTGCGGGGCTGAGAGCTGCCTGAAAGGACCTCGTTCACATAAAGAACTAAAGTCTGGCCATGCCGGCCGTTAATGACTCCACGACGGAATGTTGCGGCAACACAGCCAAGGGGTTTGATATGCGCATGCCAGTGATCATCGATGTGGAATCCTCGGGATTCGGCAAGGGGGGATATCCGATCGAGGTGGGCCTGGTGCTGCCGGACGGCAGCCCGCACTGTTTCCTGGTCACCCCCGAGCGGACTTGGACGGCGTGGGACGACGAGGCCGAGGCCGTGCACGGGATCAGCCGCGAGGTGCTGGACCGCCATGGCCGGCCCGCGCGCGAGGTCGCCGAACGGCTGAATGCCCTGCTCCGGGAAAAGACGGTCTACAGCGACGCCTGGTCGTTCGACATGTCCTGGCTGGCCAAGCTGTACGACGCGGTGGACCTGGAACAGGGCTTTCAGGTTGCCGCCCTGCACGACATCATGAGTACGCACCAGCTGGAACAGTGGCACGCGGTGAAGAACCAGGTGGCGCGGGACCTGCAGCTGCAGCGGCATCGCGCCAGTGGCGATGCACGTATCCTCCAGGAGACCTACCGCCGGACCCTGGACCAGGTCGCCTGAACCGCCACCGGTGTGAGTGCCGCCGTATCAGCGCTTCAGCTGGTACCAGAGTATCCCCAGGTATTCATGCAGGCAGAAGTAACTGTCCAGCAGGGCCTGGGCCGATGGCATGAAATCCATCAGATCGATCCCTTCGCCGCGACCCGAAATATAGTAGGTCGGTGCCGCCACGGCATCGATCCCCGCCTCCTGCAGGCTGAGCATGGCCCGCGGCATGTGCCACGCGTGGGTGACCACCAGTACCCGGTCGATGGCGTTGCGCCTGAGCACCCGCGCGGTCATGCGGGCATTCTCCCAGGTGTTGGTGCTGCGGGTTTCGATGGCCAGCGCACGCAGGCCGAAACGCGCCTCCAGGGTCTTCGCCGCGACTTCGGCAAGCGACAGCTCCGCTTCCCCGGTGCGACCACCGCTGAGGATGATCGGCAGGCCGGTGCGACGATGCAGCAGCACGGCCCAGGACAGACGATCCTGGGTGTAGCGGCCGGCACTGTCGGCACCAGCCAGTTCCGGGGCATGGCTGTAGCGACCGGCGGTCAGCACCAGGATCGCTTGGGCATCGGTGTTGGCGAGCTGATCGAGGGTGGGGCGGGTACCGCCTTCCAGGCCACCGGCCAGCAGGCCTGCGGCCCAGGGCGTACTCAGCAGGTAGAGCGCCAGGGTGGCGGCCAACACCAGGCCCCTGCCCCAGCGCCGCTGCCAGCCCACCAGTCCGAGCAGCAGCAGCAGGACGAGCAGACCGGGCGGGAGGATCCAGCTCTTGATCAGCGCCAGCAGCTGATAGCTCATGCGGGGTCGGCGTCCAGCAGCGGATTTGCCTGCAGATCGGCATGGTAGGAGGAGCGCACCATGGGGCCGCTGGCGACATTGGAGAAGCCAAGCGAACGTGCCAGTTCACCGAGCTGCTGGAATTCCTCCGGGCTGACGAAGCGATCCACCGGCAGGTGTTCCCGGCTGGGCTGCAGGTACTGACCGAGGGTCAGCATGTCGCAGCCGTGGTCCCGCAGGTCGCGTAACACCTGTTCGATCTCCGCCGTCTCCTCGCCCAGCCCGAGCATGATCCCCGACTTGGTCGGAATGCCGGGATGGCGCGCCTTGAACTGGCGGAGCAGCGCCAGCGACCAGGCGTAGTCCGCCCCCGGACGCGCCTGCCGGTAGAGCCGCGGCACCGTCTCCAGGTTGTGGTTGAACACGTCCGGCGGTGCATCGGCCAGGGCGTCGAGCGCGATCTCGAGGCGGCCGCGGAAGTCGGGCACCAGGACCTCGATGCGGGTGGCGGGGGTGGCGTCGCGGATGGCGCGGATGCAGGCGGCGAAGTGTCCGGCGCCGCCATCGCGCAGGTCGTCCCTGTCCACCGAGGTGACCACCACGTATTTCAGCCCCATCTCGGCGATGGCCTCGGCGAGCAGACGGGGTTCGTCGGCGTCGAGTGGCTGGGGGCGGCCATGGGCGACGTCGCAGAAGGGGCAGCGCCGGGTGCAGATGTCGCCCATGATCATGAAGGTTGCGGTGCCGTGACCGAAGCATTCCCCCAGGTTGGGACACTGTGCCTCCTCGCACACCGAGCTCAGGCTGCGCTCGCGCAGGATACGGCGGATGCGCGTCACTCCGGGGCCGGAGGGTGCCTTGGCGCGGATCCATGATGGCTTGCGCGGCAGCTCGGTGGCGGGCTGGACCTTCACCGGGATGCGGCTGACCTTGTCATGGCCGCGCTGGTGGCTGTCGGGTGTGGTCCGAGAGGGGGGGCTGTAGTCGGCTTTTTTCATGGCGGGCATTCTACCCGCTTTCAGCGTTCCAGACGGGCTGAAAACCCAATCGCTCGCTGAGTATTCCGCTGAGCAGTTCGCCGCACTGGCCCACCGTCAGTTCACAGCCGAGGTCGCGCAGCCGGGTGACCGCCAAGCCCTGGTGGCCGCAGGGATTGATACGGGAGAAGGGCGCGAGGTCCAGATCCACGTTGAGCGCCAGCCCGTGGTAGCTGCAGCCG
>JANTHH010000029.1 GCA_024762485.1 Chromatiales bacterium | reverse complement strand
GAGGAATCCGTATGTTTGTGCTCGACCAGTTCATAACCCAGTTCATGGCTCTCCAGATATTCCTGAAGTGTCATCGCAACGCCCATTTTCATTCACCTCGCAATGGTTGATTGATCTCATCGTAATCCCGCACTCGGCAAGGCCGCCTGCCACCCTGCCGGGGCGCATGTTTTTGAAGTATAGTCGGCGATCCGGATGGCACGAGGAGGATTGGCAGTTGGCGAAAAAAAGAACAAAAACCACCCTGGCAGACAGGGCTGACCGCCACCAACTCTACGAACTGTCCGTACAATGCGCCGAGGCCGAAATCGATTTCGTCTCCTCGACCTACCAGACCCTGAGGAACCGACCCGCCCGCCTGCTGCGCGAGGACTTCTGCGGTACCGCCAACGTCTGTTGTGAATGGGTGACCCGCAACCGCAACAACCGCGCCGTCGGCATTGATCTCGATGACGAGGTCCTCGACTGGGGGCGAGCGCACCGTGTGGCGGCCCTCAAGCCGGGGCAGCAGAAGCGTCTGCAATTGATCGAGGCGGACGTGCTGAAGGCACAGACCGAACCGGTGGACATCGTCTCGGCGATGAATTTCAGCTACTGGCTGTTCAAGGACCGGAAGACCCTGAAGCGCTATTTCCGGCGTGTCCACAAGGCATTGAAAGACGATGGCATCCTTTTCATGGATGCCTATGGCGGCTATGACAGCTTTCGAGAGATCGAGGAGTCTCGCGAGATCGACGACGGTGCCGGGGGCTTTTCGTACATCTGGGACCAGGCCCACTTCAATCCCATCGACCATCACCTGCAGTGCCACATCCACTTCGCCTTCCCCGACGGCTCACGGCTGGAGCGGGCGTTCAGCTACGACTGGCGCTTATGGACCTTGCCGGAGATCCGCGACCTGCTCACGGAAGCCGGCTTCTCCAGGGTCACTGTGTACTGGCAGGGATGGGACGAGGAGGGCGAGGCCGACGGCGAGTTCGTGCCGGCCGATCAGGGCAGCGCGGATGCGGGCTGGATCTGCTACCTGACCGCCGAGAAATAGGGCACGGCAGGGGCCGGACCACGGCCCGCTGGCACCCCCTGTCCCGCCTCAGCGCAGCAGGCCGCGCAACTTCTCTCCGAGCTTGCCGCCGGCCTTTTCCTCGATCTTCTTTTTCAGGGTCTCTTCTGCCTTCTGGCGCGCCTTGCTGGCCAGCACCGATTTCAGATCAATGGAATAGGAAGGCTCGGTCAGGCTGCCGTGCAGACGCACCGGAATGGGCACGCCGGTGAGCTGTTCGTCCTGTGAGCCCTGCCCCTGCAGCGATTTCACCAGCGTGGTGGTGACCACGTAATCGAGGGTGTTTGCCGGCAGGTCCACCCGACCCTTGCCGGCAACACGCAACAGGGGTGATTTGGCCTGCAGGTCGTCATTGCGGATCACACCGTCGGTAATCACCGCACTGCCGCTGATCACGGTGAAGTCGGTCTGCTCGGTCTTGTCGTCGGTGACTGTAGCGGCACCACCGAGTTTGCTCTTCACCTTGCGGATCGCCTTCGCAATATTGATTCCCTTCACTGCCCCGTCATGAAATTCGAAGGAGACCTTGCCGTTGAGGCTGCTGCGGATCGCCTGATCGCTCATGCCCTGCATGGTCAGGTTCGCGTGCACCACCCCGGTACCGGACAGACGGTCGTTGTCGGCCAGATCCTTGAGCAGGGGCTCGATCTGCACCCCCGTCAGATCCTCCACCAGGTGGATGCGCGGCTGGGCCTTGCGGGCATCGACGGTGACCATGCTCTTGAGCTTGCCCTGGTAGAGCTCAGCCGTCATCGGATCGACCTTGAGCACGCCGTTGCTGGCGTTGATCTGCACCTCGACCTTGGACATCGTCAGATTGCTGAGCTTCAGGGAACCGATGGTGACGCGGCCCTTCATGTCGAGCTGGCGCAGGCCGGCGAGCGGATCCTCTGCAGCGGATGCCGAGGTGGCCTTGGGTTCAGTTTCACTCGCCGGGGGCAGATAACGATCGAGGTCGATCTGATCGAGATCGAGCGCAAAGCGGATGGCCGGCCCCTGCAGTGACAGCTCGCCTGTGAGCCGGGAGTCATCGAGAGACAGGGTCAGCGGCTTGAGACGAACGGTGCTGCCACGGGCATGCAGGCCGAGCTTGCCGGACAGGGTCTTCAGCACACCGGAATCACGTGTCTGCGGCGCGGCGCCGAAAAGTGCCAGCAGTGCGCCGGGGTCCGTCTTACCGAGCACCAGGTCCCCGTCGAACTCGGGCTCTGCACCCAGGTTGCGGCCGCTGAGGTTGCCATCGATGGCGATGCCATTACCCTGCAGCTTCAACCCGTCCACGCTCAGGGTCTCCTTGTTCTGATCCAGTGCCAGCGCAGCCTTCAGCGACAGGTCCAGCCCCTTCGCCGGCAGTCCCTCGCCCTCGGCATGCAGCTTGGCTTCGAGATCCGGCAGCCCGAAGGTTTTCAGGTCATCGCCGATCGAAAGGGTGGATTCGAGTCCGAAGCGCAGGGACATCACCGGCTTCTCGCTGTCCAGGGTGAAGCCCATCTCCACCGGCACCTGGGCGCCCGGCGCCAGGGCACCACTGGTCAGGCTGAGGTCCCTGAGGACATATTTTTCACCCTTCTGCCGATCGTCCCATACCAGCTTCGCCTGCTCGATCTGCACGCCGCTGATATTGAATCCGATGGCCTCGCCACCTCCCGAGGGCGCCTCCCCGGCCGGTGCGGCTTCCGTTTCCTTGCTGAGATCCTCCCAGTTGGTGTGCCCCTGCTTGTCCCGGGCCAGGTTGAGGGTCAGACCCTTCAGCAACAGCGCATCGACCTCCAGTTGTCCGCTGAACAGGGGCATCAGTTTCACCCGCAGATCCAGCTTGTCGATTTGCGCGAAGGGCTGGTCACCGAATCCCGGTGCATTGCTCAGGGTGACGCCACCGGTGGTCACGCCAAGCGCGGGAAAGACAGACAGTTCCAGCCGGTCGGTGATCTGCAACTCACGGCCGGTGCGCTCCTTGACCAGCTGTTCAATCGTGTCCTTGTGGTCATTTGGATCGATGACCAGGGGCAGGATGACGGCAGCTGCCACGATAATCAGCAACACCAGCCCGAAGATCCCGGCCAGCCATTTCAGTAGACGTCCCATCATGCTCTCCCTCTCGATTGACCCTTTCCCGGGTGCCGTGGCGGGATGTTAACGCGAGCCGGAGGAAAAAAGTATGCGCCAGTGCCGGGAATATCGATCAGAAAAAGGGGGCTGAAGAACCACTGGTGGCCGAACGGCTGACCCCAGTGCAACCTCTGCAAAACGCAGAGATCCCGCGACAGCGTGATGTGCCGCCAAAGTCTGTCGCTGACAGGGATTGATTTTGAAGCAAGACGAAAAACGCATTTTCGCCGCAGCTTGTCCGGAGAGGTCCGGGATGGGCTTATCCAGGGCGTCCCTGGGGGCCCTGCTCCCCGGAGGTGCCACCATGCAGGCGGACGATGAGATCAGCCTCGCTCTCGCTGAGACCGAGTTCCTCCACCAGCCGGGCCGTGCCGGCGCCCTGCCTGACCAGCCGGATGGCATGGCTGTACGGCCGCTCGCTGGCCTGCTGGTTCTCGAAGGTCTCCTGGCGCTCGCTGAGCCGGCGCTCGCCGGCCTCGAGCCGGACCATGCGCCGATCCATGCCGACGGCCCCGGCGGTCAGCCCGCTGAGGCTCTGCTGTATGAAATGGATCTGCTGCTCGTATTCGTCGAGCTGCTGCTGCAGCTGCGCGAGGCGGCGGCGCGTACCGAGCAAGCCGATGAGGGCGGCGATTGCGATGAGCAGGGCGGCGGTTGCCAGGATGAGTTCAGGCATATTCGTCCAGTTGATGTCCATCGCCGGGACGGTCTCGTCGATGCTTCGTCCGGCCTGCCGGCTTCCTGGCGGGTGCCTGTTGCTTGTCTTTGGAGGACTTGATTGCAGTCGCCGGGGTCACAGGTGGTGTGACTGAGTTTGCGGGAATATCTGCCATATGTCGATCCTCCCCGGCGCGTGGGCGTGAACCGCCCGACGGGGTCAGAGCATGCTCATCTCGGCCCACTCCGCATCAGTGAGCAGCTTGTTCAGATCAACCACGATCAGCAGGCCGCTGTCGCGGGTGGTGACGCCTTGAATATAGCGCGAGCTTTCCTCGTTGCCGACATTTGGTGCCGAATCGATCTCCGACATGTTCAGCTCGACCACCTCGGCCACGCTGTCCACCAGGATGCCGACCACCTGCTCGTCCGACTCGATGATGACGATCCGGCTGGAGTCGTCGATCTCGTTCGGCATCAGGCCGAAGCGGCTGCGGGTATCGATCACGGTGACCACGTTGCCACGCAGATTGATGATGCCCAGCACATAGGAAGGGGCACCCGGGACCGGGGCGATCTCACTCACCCGCAGCACTTCCTGCACCTGCATGACATTGATGCCATACGTCTCGTCCTGCAGGCAGAAGGTCACCAGCTGGATGATCGGGTCCGTCACTTCGCTTTCGGCTACGGCATTGCTCATGTTGTCTTCTCCATGCCCTCGGGCAGGCATTTATTGCTGTTCATTGCAGGTCCCGCAGGCCCGCTCGTTGTCTCTGTCGTGCGACTGCTGCGCAACTGTGCCAGGACGTGATCCACATTCAGCAGCGGGCACATCTGCTTCGCCAGCATCCCTGCCAGCAGTCCGGAGCGCCCCTGCGCACCCGCCCCGGACCAGCGGACATCGTCGGGGTCGATATTCAGCGGCTCGGGGATCGCGTCGCAGCGAAAGCCGAAACGTCCTCCGTCCACCGCCAGCAGATAACAACCGCGCGCCTCCTCTGCCGTGCGTCCCCGCAGTCCCAGCACCCGGGTGAGATCGACCGCGATCATCTTGCCGTCGCGGAAGCCCAGCACCCCCATGTGCCAGTCCGGCTGACCGGGGATCGGCGTAATCTTCGCCGGACAGGGCTCCACGCCCGCCAGGTCCAGTACCGGTATCGCCAGCGCCTGGCCATGCACCTGGAACATCAGCGCACTGAAGGTTCCCTGTGCCCACGGCGGCCGGTCTTCTGTACCCGCCTGCCGTGCTACCTCCTCTAACGGCCGCGGTGCGGAATCTTTTAGGGTCTCGGCATCGGTTTTTTCCACGCCATCGCGTGTGATCCCCTCGCGGCTCTCGCCTGCCTCCTGCCGCGGCAGGTCATCGACCTCGGACAACAGCGACTCCAGCAGGCCATAGAGCGCGCTGTCGACCTCTGACAGTGGCCTGCCGGGACGATCGCTCATGCCGGTGCCTCTGTTTGTGACTTGTTGCGCTGATCCTGCTGCAACTGCTCCAGCAGGGCGATATAGGCCTCGACGCCGCGGGCCCGTGCATCGTACTGGGCGGGCGGCATGCCGGCCCGGCTGGCCTCGCGGAAGCGGGTGTCCACCGGGATCACTCCATCCCACAGATGTCCCCCGTGATTGCGCTGCAGCACCGACAGGCTCTCCCGCGAGGCACGGGTGCGTTTGTCGTAGTAAGTGGGGATCACCAGGTAGTCGAGCGCGTGGCCCTTGGAACGGGCCACCATCTTCAGGGTATGCAGCATGCGCTCAAGCCCCTTGATGGCCAGGAACTCGGTCTGCACGGGAATCAGCAGGCGATCGCACGCGGCCAGCGCATTGATCAGCAGCACACCAAGGACCGGCGGGCAATCGATCAACACATAATCGTAGTCATCCCGGACCGCCTTGACGGCGTTGGTCAGCGTCAGGCCCAGACCCTGCAACTGGCCGGACTGGCGATCGAGTGTGGCGAGGCTGACCGAGGCCGGGATCAGGTCGAGTCCCTGGGTGCCGGTAGGGTGCACGAGGCTCAGCGGATCAAGGGGCTTTTTCTGCCCCTGCGCCTCGAACAGGGCATAGGCGCTGACATCCAGCGCATCCGGGTCATAGCGGAAATAACTGGTCAGCGAGCCGTGGGGATCGATATCGATCAGCAGGGTGCGATATCCCCACGCAGCCAGCAGCCCGCCGAGCGACACCGTGGTGGTGGTCTTGCCCACCCCGCCCTTCTGGTTGGCGACCGCCCAGACCGTCATCGCAGTTCCACCGCGGGGCCCTCTGCCCAGGGCACTGGTTCCTGGAGGATGGCGGCATCCTCTTCGGCAACAAGGCGCTGCGGTGACAGCAGGATGGTGACACGACGGTTGCGCGCCCTTCCCGCTGCGTCCGCATTGCTGGCAACCGGCCGGAATTCCCCGTAGCCGACGGCAGCCAGCCGCTGCGGCGACACACCCGTGCGTGCCAGGAAGCTCACCACGCTGGCGGCGCGGGCGGCAGACAACTCCCAGTTGGAAGCGAAGCGGCGATTGTGGATGGGGATATTGTCGGTATGCCCCTCGACCATGATCGGCTGCTGCAGGGTGGCCAGTGCACCCGCCAGGTCACGCAGCACGGCGAAGGCATCCGCTGTCAGTCTGGCCTCGCCACTGGCGAACAGCATCTTGTCCTTGATCCGCACCTCGACCTGGTCATCGGTGCGCACCACCTCGACCAGCTGCTGGTCGAGATAATCAGCCAGGCTGACCCGCAGCAGGCGCTCGGTGGCCGCCAGCTGGGCCTCGCGGTCGTAGCCCTCACCACTGCCCGATGCCTGCGTCGGTTCGAGCAGCGGAACCGGAGACGGGGTGAGCGAGCGCACCGGATCCCCGACCTGTATCGGGTCGTTGGAACGCAGGCTCTCGTTGAATACCGCGTCCAGACTCTCGGAAAGCACCCGGTACTTGCCCTCGTTGACCGACGAGATCGCATACATCACGACGAAGAAGGCGAACAGCAGGGTCACGAAGTCGGCATAGGAGACCAGCCAGCGCTCCAGGTTGTCCTCTTCCTCCTGATGTTGTCGACGTCTGCCCATGGCTGCCACCTAGTGCACGAAGCCCTTCAGCTTGGCCTCGATATTGTGTGGATTCTCGCCCTCGGAGATGGACAGCAGGCCCTCGATCACCAGCTCGCGGTAGTGGCTCTGATGCCGCACGTGGCTCTTCAGCTTGTTCGCCAGCGGGATCAGGAACAGGTTCGCCAGGCCTACGCCGTAGATGGTGGCGACGAAGGCGGTGGCGATGCCGCTGCCCAGGCGCGACGGGTCGGCCAGGTTCTGCATCACGTGGATCAGCCCCATCACGGCACCGATGATGCCGATGGTCGGCGAATAGCCGCCCATGCTCTCGTAGACCTTGGAGGCCTGCATATCCATCTTCTCGCGACTGTCCAGCTCCACCTCCAGAGTACGGCGGATGTCTTCGGGATCAGTGCCGTCGACCACCAGCTGCAGCCCCTTGCGGATGAACGGGTCGGATTCCTTGTCGATGTGGCGCTCGAGTCCAAGCAGACCCTCCTTGCGGGCGCTCAGGCTCCAGTGGACGATCTTCTCCACCACCGCCTGCAGTGGCAGTCGGGGCGGCAGCACCGCCATGCCGGCCATTTGCATGGCACGCAGAAATACCGGCACAGGGGTGTGCAGCAGGATGGCACCCACTGTGCCGCCGCCCACGATCAGCAGGGCCGGCCCGTTGAGGAGCGCATCGATGTGCCCGCCTTCCATCCAGTTGCCACCGATGATGGCGACGAAGGCGATGATGATGCCGATGATGCTGAGCGGATCCACCGTCAGACCTCGTGCACCAATGCCGCAGCAATGTCATCCAGTGGCAGCACCTGGTCGGACAGTCCCGCCTTCTCGATCGCCTGCGGCATGCCGTAGACCACGCAGCTGTCCTCGTCCTGGGTCCACACCGTGGCGCCGCGCTGCTTCAGCAGCCGCGCACCTTCGCGCCCGTCCGCGCCCATGCCGGTCAGCACGACCGCCAGCACGTTGCGCCCGGCATGGGCGGCCGCAGAGCCGAGTGTGACATCCACGCTCGGCTTGTAGATCTGGTCCTGGGCATCATGCAGTTTCACTCGCAGGTGCTGGGGCCGGCCGTCCACCAGCGTCTGCATGCCACCCGGGGCGATGAGTACCCGGCCCGCTACCAGGGCATCGCCCTGCCCGGCCTCGCTGACCTTCAGTGCGCACAGCTGATCGAGCCGTTCGGCGAACGAGGGCGTGAAGGCAGATGGCATGTGCACGGCAACCAGCACCGGGACCGGGAAGGTCCGTGGCAGCTGGGTGAGAATCTGCTGCAACGCCATCGGCCCGCCCGTGGAGGCACCGATTACCAGCAATTCGGTGCTGCCCTTGGTCAGCCGACTGCCACGAGACGTGGTTTTCGCCGGCGCCGGTGACACTGCGGCCCGCCGCCGCGCGAGCGGTCGCTGTGCAATGGCGAGCACGCGGTCACGCAGTATTTCACCGAGGCCGCCCTTGCTGTTGAATCCGGTATCTATCTGCTTGGTGAGGAAATCCTGGGCACCGGCTGACAAGGCATCCAGGGTTGCCTGTGCGCCATCGCTGGTCAGGGAGGAAAACATGATGATGTGAGTCGGCTGCTCCGCCATGATGGCGCGCACCGCCTGGATGCCGTCCATCACCGGCATCTCCACATCCATGGTGATGAGATCAGGACGCAGCTGGCGATTCTTCTCCACCGCTTCCTGGCCGTCGGCCGCCTGGCCGACCACCTCGATACCAGCATCCTCTTCCAGCGCACGCGAGATGCGGCCACGGAAAAAGCTGGAATCGTCGACAACCAACACCCTGATTTTTTTCTTCATCCTGCATTCAGGCTTCTGGAGAGAATCAAGTTCCGCTCACTGACCACGCGGTCAATAGCGGTTTGCGTAACTGCGCATCAGGCCGGGCACATCGAGGATCAGGGCGATCTTGCCGTCACCGGTGATGGTGGCGCCGGCCATGCCATCCAGTCCCTGCAGCAGGGCACCGAGCGGTTTGATCACCACCTCTTCCTGCCCCACCAGGAAATCCACCACCAGGCCGACCTGGGCACTGCCCACATTGACCACCACCACGTGACCGGTGCCGTCGGAGTAATCCGGCTCGCCGGTGATCTCGCTGACCAGCCACTTGCGCAGATAGAACAACGGCAGGGCACGGTCACGCACACGGATAGTGAGCTGACCGTCCACTGTGTTGGTGCGCGACAGATCGAGATTGAAGATCTCCACCACGCTGGCGAGCGGCAACGCGAAGGGCTGCTGACCGAGGATGACCATCAGTGTCGGCAGGATCGCCAGGGTCAGTGGCAGCTTGATGGTGAGCTTGCTGCCCTTGCCCTGCTCCGAGTCGATCTCGACGCTGCCGTTCATCTGGTTGATACGGGTCTTCACCACGTCCATGCCGACACCCCGGCCGGAGACATCCGAGATCTCGGTCTTGGTGGAGAAGCCGGGCGCAAAGATCAGGTTGTAGCATTCCTTGTCGTCCAGCCGGGCAGCGGCCTCCGCATCCATCACGCCCTTGTTCACGGCGATCCCGCGCAGCACGTCCGGGTCCATGCCCTTGCCGTCATCTTCGATGGACAGCATGATGTGGTCGCCTTCCTGGGCGGCCGACAGGATGACCTTGCCCTTGCGCGGCTTGCCAACCGCCTCGCGCTCTTCCGGGGACTCGATGCCGTGGTCGACGGCGTTACGCACCAGGTGCACCAGCGGATCGGCGAGTGCCTCCACCAGGTTCTTGTCCAGATCGGTGTCCTCGCCGTGCATCTCCAGGTCGATCTCTTTCTTGAGATTGCGCGCGAGGTCGCGCACCACCCGGGGGAAGCGGCCGAACACCTTCTTCACCGGCTGCATGCGGGTCTTCATCACGGACAGCTGCAGGTCGGCGGTGACCACGTCGAGGTTGCCGACCGCATTCGCCAGCTCCTCGTCGGCCATCGCCGCCTTGAGGGTGGACAGGCGGTTACGCACCAGCACCAGTTCACCGACCATGTTCATGATGTCGTCCAGACGCTGGGTGTCGACCCGTACCGTGGTCTCTGCCGCCGGCGCCTTGGCCGCTGCCTTGTCGGCTGATTTGGCCGCCGGCTTGGCTGCCGGTTTCTCCACCTTGGCCGCAGGCTCCGGACTGGACTCGGGTTTGGGCTCGGGTTTGGGCTCGGGTTTGGGTTTGGCTTTGGGTGCAGGCTCGGCTGCCGGCTCAGGCGCGGCCGCAGCGGCCGCTGGTGCCTCCGACGGGGCCTTGTCGGCACCCGCTGCCGAGCTGTGCTTGCCCTTGCCATGCAGCTGGTCGAGCAGGGCCTCGAATTCGTCTTCGGTGATCTCGTCGGAATCACCGGCGGCCGGGGTGGTCGGGGCCGCCGGCTCGGCTGCCGATTGTTCAGCGGCGGACTGGGCGTTGAACTTGCCCTCACCATGCAGCTGGTCGAGCAGGGCCTCGAACTCGTCCTCGGTGATCTCGTCCGCGCCGGGCAGGGGCTGATCCCCCTCCGCTGCCTCCGGACTGGCCGGGGCTGCCGCCTCCGGTTCCGGCACCGTCTCGACAACGGGCTCCGGCTCGGCTGCGGGCGTGGGGGCCTCCGGCTCCTCGCCGGCGGGCACGGCCAGCAGCTCCAGTCGGCGCAGCAGCTCCGGGTCGGCAGCTGCCGGCTCCTCGCCATCGCGCACGCTGGCCATCATCTCGTTGACCACGTCGAGCGCCTGCAGCACAGCGTCCATCAGCTCCGCATCCACCGGGCGCTGGCCCTGGCGGAGGATGTTGAACACATCCTCGGCGCGGTGACAGGTCTCCACCAAAGGGTTGATGGAGAGGAATCCCGCGCCGCCTTTCACGGTATGGAAACCGCGGAATATCGAGTTGAGCAGATCAGCGTCATCTGGCTGCTGCTCCAGGTCCACCAGTTCCTCGCTCAGCTGCTCGAGGATCTCGGAGGCCTCGACCAGGAAGTCCTGGAGGATTTCGTCGTCTGCATCGAAACTCATGATTAAAATCCCAAACTTGAAAGGAGGTCGTCGACGTCATCCTGACCGGAGACCACATCGCCATGCTCGACGTTGGGCACCACCGGGCCCATCGCGTTCTTGGCTTTCTCCTCCTGGATATCCTCGGCCGACTGACCATCGGTACCGGCAATACGCACCAGCTCGATGAGCTTGATCTCCACCTCGCTCACCATGGTGATCACCTTGCGGATGATCTGTCCGGTGAGATCCTGGAACCCCTGGGCCATGAGGATCTCGGTGAGCTTGGCGTGCAGTGCCTCGGAGTTGTGTTGGGTGGCATCGAGAAAGTCGCCCAGCTCACTGTTCATGGCACGGAAGTCATCGAGCGACATCTTGCTGGAGTTGAACTGTTTCCACTTTTCAGCCAGCGCCCTGGCCTCGCCCCGCAGCTCGTCTGCCACCGGAAGGGCGCTCTCGACAGCCTCCAGTGTGGTATTGGCGGCCTGCTCGGTCTGGTCGATCACGTACTGCAGACGCTCGGTGGCGTCCGGCATCTCGTGGGTGGCGATATTCGTCAGCTGTGAATCCACCACGAAGCTCTTCAGTGATTCGTGCAGCTCACGGGTCATGCGCCCAACCTCCTTGAACAACAGGTTGTCGCGGAACCCCGCCAGCTGGGCGATGGTATCGCTCGCCTCGTCTTCCGCGCCCTCTTCGAGGTTGCGCAGCAGTGCGCGGGCGAGCTCGATCTTGCTGGCACCCGGCTGCGTCATCTCCTGCGATTCCTGCTGCCCGGCACTCATGCTGCCACCCGCTCGAAGATCTTGTTGATCTTCTCTTCCAGGGTGCCCGCGGTGAAGGGCTTGACGACATAGCCATTGACGCCGGCCTGGGCCGCCTCGACGATCTGCTCGCGCTTCGATTCAGCGGTCACCATAAGTACCGGGAGGCTGGCGAGCTTCTCGTCGGCGCGCACCGCCTTGAGCAGGTCGATGCCCTGCATGCCGGGCATGTTCCAGTCGGTGATGAGAAAATCGAAGCCACCGCCCTGCAGCATCGGCAGCGCCGTGGTGCCGTCGTCGGCTTCATGTGTGTTGGTGAAGCCCAGGTCGCGCAGCAGATTCTTGATAATCCGTCGCATCGTGGAAAAGTCGTCCACAACCAGAATCTTCATGTTCTTGTCCAAGGCTGCTACCTCCGCGTCATCTCAATTACCCGGCCATGCCGGTGTTATCGCATTTTGCTTGCCTGCTTATCGGCTGCCGCCGGGAAAATCTGTAGGAGTTTTTTATGATTTTTTTTCGCGCTGGCGAAATTCACGTCTGATCGTGGGCAGGCAGCCACTCGGTCAGGCGCGATCGCAGGCGCAGTGCCGCCTGGCTGTGGATCTGGCAGACCCTGGATTCGCTGACGCCGAGCACTTGGCCGATCTCGCGCAGGTTGAGCTCCTCGTCGTAATACAGCGCGATCACCAGGCGCTCGCGTTCCGGCAGGCTGGATATGGCATCGGCCAGCGCCCCCTTGAAATGGTCCTTTTCCAGTCCCTCGAAGGGGCTCTCCAGACCGCCCTGCAGTTCCCGTCCACCATCGCTCGGCATCACCTCGCCGACCTCGGACAGTTCCTCGTAGCTGAACACCCGCGAGCCGGAGGCGTCCTGCAGGATCTGGTGATAATCATCAATCGGCATGTCCAGCGCCTTCGCCACCTCCACGTCCCGCGCATCACGCCCGGTCTCGTGCTCGATCTCGCGCATCGCCTCCGCCACCATGCGGGCCTTGCGATGCACCGAACGCGGCGTCCAGTCGGAGCGACGGATCTCATCGAGCATGGCCCCGCGGATGCGGATGCCGGCATAGGTCTCGAAGGTCGCGCCCTTGGTGGGCTCGTAGTTCTTGCTCGCCTCGAGCAGGCCGATCATGCCGGCCTGGATCAGGTCTTCTGCCTGCACGCTCGGCGGCAGACGGTTCATCAGGTGATAGGCAATGCGTTTGACCAGCGCTGCATGCTCATTCACGAGTTGTTCATAGCTCTGCTGCTGGACCGCAGCATAGGTCGCTGTGCTGTTCACAGTGAGATCTCCCCAAATTCGCTGGAATACTGGATCAAACGTTCGACAAAAAACTGTACCCGGCCATTGGCGCCGCTGGGCGTCGGCCAGGAGTCCACCTTCTTGGCGAGGTTCTTGAATGCCTGGGCCGAACGACTACGCGGGAACGCCTGCACCACCGGCCGCTGCCCCTTCACGGCCTTGCGCAGGTTCTCGTCGTAGGGAACCGCGCCGAGGTAGCTGAGCATCACATCGAGATAGCGGTCGGTGACCCGGCACATCTTGTTGTAGAGCTCGTGACCTTCCTGGGCACTCTTCACCATGTTGGCCAGCACCCGGAAGCGGGTGTGGCCATAGTCGCGGTTGAGCAGCTTGATCATGGCGTAGGCATCGGTGATGGACGCCGGCTCGTCACACACCACCACCAGGATGTCGTGGGCGGCGCGGGCAAAGCTGATCACCGTCTCCGAGATACCCGCCGCGGTGTCGATGATCAGCAGCTCGGTGTTGCCGGCCATATCGCCGAAGGCCTGGATCAGGCCGGTGTGCTCGGCCGGCGACAGTTCGGCCATGCGTTGCAGACCGGAGGCGCCCGGGATCACCTGGATGCCGGAGGGACCCTCCACCAGGATCTCCTCCAGGGTGCGTTCGCCGTTGAGCACATGTGACAGGTCGTACTTGGGATGCAGCCCCAGGGACACGTCGATGTTGGCCAGGCCCAGGTCGGCATCGAGCAACATGACCTTGCGGCCCGCCTCGGCCGCGGCCACCGCCAGGTTGATGGAGACGTTGGTCTTGCCCACGCCACCCTTGCCGCCGGTCACGGCAATGGCGCGAACCGGTGTCGGGGTGACCATGCGGCGCAGCCCGGAGGCCTGGTCGTTGTTTGCGTCAGACACGGGCATGGGCACGCGAGCCTCCGTAGGCAATCGACAGGTAGGCCGGGTCGCATTCGGCCTCGTATTCGGCCATCAGCTCGGCGGCGCGATCGACCAGCGGCTGGGCACGCGCAACCTGCAGGTCCTCGGGCACCCGCTGGCCATCGGCGACGAAGGCCAGCGGCAGACCACTGTGGATGACTGCGGTGATGGCCGCACCCAACGAGGCCGCCTCGTCCAGCTTGGTCAGCACACAGGCGCCCGGGCGCGCCGCGGCGAACAGCTTCAGTGCCCGTGCCATGGCACTGGGCTCGGTGGTGGCGGAGAGGGTGAGCAGCGAGCGGATGGGGCGGCCGGCGCCGCGCAGGATCTCCATCTGCTCCTTGAAACGTTCGTTGCGCAGCCCCATGCCGGCGGTATCGATCAGGATCAGGCGGCGGTCTGACAGCTCGTCCAGCACATCAGCCAATGCCGCGGGATCGCCGGCGGTGCGCACCGGGACATTGAGTATGCGCCCGTAGGTCTCGAGCTGATCACGGGCACCGATGCGGAAGTTGTCGGTCGTCACCAGGGCCAGGTGGCGATGACCGTGGCGGAGTGCGAAGCGGGCGGCGAGCTTGGCGATGGTGGTGGTCTTGCCGACACCGGTGGGACCGACCAGCGCCACCACCCCGCCTTGATCAAGGATATCGTCATCACTGATACGGAGCTCGGAGGCAAGATGGAACAGGGCCTTGCGCCAGGCGTGGTCGATACCCGGCTCATCACCGACGCGCTCGCTCAGGGGCCGGGCGATCTCCGCCGGCAGGCCCAGCGACATCAACCGGCGCAGCAGTTCGCGCTGCTGTGGGTGGCGCTCACCCATCTCACGCCAGTTGAGCTCGCCCAGCTCGGACTCCATCAGACGTCGCAGTTCCTGTACCTCGTGACGCACCGCCTGCAGCGGGTCCGGGGTGTCGGTGGCGGACTGCTCAGGGGACGACGGGCCCTCGGACGGCGTGACGGTGTCGCGGGCCTCGCTGAAGTCGGTGTGGGCGAGATCCACGGCCGCCATCAACTCGACACCCTCGTCCACACTCTTGTTGGACAGGATGACCGCATCCGGTCCGAGGGTCTCGCGTACCAGGCGGATGGCCTGGCGCATGTCCGGCGCGACGAATCGCTTGATGTTCATCCCAGTGATCCCCTTTGTTGCCGGGGATCAGTGCATCCCCCGCTCAGTTCAGTTGTTCCGGCCGGCCGACGGTGGCGATCACCTTGATCTGCCGGTTGTCCGGTATCTCGTTGTAGGACAGCACGTGCATCCCCGGCACGCTGGCGCGAATGAATCTCGCCATCCAGCTGCGGATCGGTGCCGCCACCAGCAGCACGCTCTCCTCGCCATTCATCTCCTGCTGCCGTGCGGTCTCCGCCAGGGCCTGCTGGAGTCGTTCAAGCAGCCCCGGCTCCAGTCCGGCACCATCCTCACCGGCCGCCTGCAATGCCTGTTGCAATAGTCGTTCCAACCCCGGATCGAGCACGATGACCGGAATTTCTTCAACGGGACCAACGAGTTGCTGAACTATCGAGCGACCCAGCGCAGTCCGCACAGCAGCCGTCAAGGCGCCGGCATCCTGACTCTTGGTGGCCTGCTCCGCCAAGGTTTCGGCGATCGTGCGGATATCGCGCACCGGCACACCCTCCATCAGCAGGTTCTGCAGCACCTTCAGCACCACCGCGAGCGGCAGCTGCTTGGGCACCAGGTCCTCCACCAGTTTCGGCGTCGACTGGGCCAGGGTGTCGAGCAGCTGCTGCACCTCCTCGTGGCCGAGCAGTTCGTGGGCGTGGCGCTGCAGCACTTCGCTGAGATGGGTGGCGATCACGGTGCTGGCGTCGACCACGGTATAACCGAGGGTCTGCGCCTGGTCGCGCTGACCGGGATCGATCCACACCGCCTCCAGGCCAAAGGCCGGGTCGGTGGTGGGCGTGCCCGGCAACTCGCCGAACACCTTGCCGGGATTGATCGCCATCTCGCGGTCGGGGAACACCTCGGCCTCGCCCACCGGCACGCCGTGCAGACTGATGCGATAGGCATTGGGTGGCAGGTCGAGGTTGTCGCGGATGTGCACCGGCTGGACCAGGAAGCCCAGCTCCTGTGAGAGCTTCTTGCGCACGCCCTTGATACGGTTCATCAGCTGCCCGCCCTGGTTGCGGTCGACCAGCGGGATCAGCCGGTAACCCACCTCCAGGCCGATGATGTCCACCGGCTGCACGTCGTCCCAGCTCAGGTCGCGGCTGGGCTCTGCACTGGGCGCCTCGGGGGGCTGCTGCGCCACGTCCTGTTCGACCTCGGCCGCGCGCTGCCGGCGCAGCCCTGTGTAATAGGCCATCACCGCCAGGCCGCTGCCCAGGGCGATGAAGACGAGGTTGGGCATGCCGGGGATGACGCCGAGCATGCCGAGCACACCGGCAGCAATCCAAAGCGCCTTGGGATCGGCCAGCAGCTGCCGGCTGACCTGGGTGCCCATGTCCTCGGCACTGGATACCCGGGTGACGATGATGGCCGCCGCGGTGGACAGCAGCAGCGCCGGGATCTGCGCCACCAGGCCGTCACCGATGGTCAGCAGCACATAGTTGCGACTGGCGGTGGCGAGATCGAGGCCGTGCTGCGCCATGCCGATGGACAGGCCACCGACGATGTTGATCAGCAGGATGAGGATGCCGGCCACGGCATCGCCGCGGACGAACTTCGAGGCACCGTCCATGGCGCCGTAGAAATCGGCCTCGCGGCCCACTTCCTCGCGCCGCGCGCGTGCGGTCTCCTGATCGATGATGCCGGCATTGAGATCGGCATCGATGGCCATCTGCTTGCCCGGCATGGCGTCCAGGGTGAAGCGCGCCGACACCTCGGAGACCCGGCCCGCGCCCTTGGTCACCACCACGAAGTTGATGATCACCAGTATGAAAAACACCACCAGTCCGACCGCGTAGTTGCCGCCGATGACAAAGGCGCCGAAGGCCTCGATCACCTTGCCTGCCGCATCGCCACCGTTGTGACCCTCCAGCAGCACCACCCGGGTCGAGGCGACATTGAGCGCCAGCCGCAGCAG
>JANTHH010000028.1 GCA_024762485.1 Chromatiales bacterium | reverse complement strand
GATATCGATCCCGTGAGCCTGGTCGGTTTCGACAAGGTATTGATGACCACAGGTGCACTTAAGCAGGTCGAGGAGCGTCTGGCATGAACAAAGAGCGTTTGATGAAGATCCTTGTCAGCCCGCTGGTGTCTGAAAAAAGCGCAGTGCTGGCTGATGCGAGCAACCAGGTGACCTTCAGGGTGATTCCGGATGCCACCAAGCCGGAGATCGCAAAGGCGGTCGAGTTGATGTTTGAGGTCGACGTGGAAGATGTGCGCGTCGTCAATGTTAAAGGCAAGCGTAAGCGTTTCGGTCAGATGATGGGCAAGCGCAACGACTGGAAGAAGGCTTACGTGAGAGTAAAGGCAGGCCAAGACATCGATTTCGCTTCACTGTAAGCGGTATCGAGCGCCAGGAAGGCATTAGGGGTAAAGGGAAATTTGCCGTCTGGAAAACCTATCAGACGAGAAAGAGTAGAGAATCATGGCAGTCGTAAAGACAAAGGCAACTTCGCCGGGCAGACGCTTCGTGGTCAAGGTGACCTCGAAGGATCTCCACAAGGGCGAACCGTATGCACCGTTGGTCGAAAAGAAGACCAAGTCGGGTGGTCGAAATAATCAGGGTCGTATCACCACGCGTCATCGCGGTGGCGGCCACAAGCAGCGCTATCGCACCATCGATTTCAAGCGTGACAAGGATGGCGTCGTCGGTACTGTCGAGCGTATCGAGTACGATCCTAACCGGACTGCGCACATCGCTCTGATCAAGTACTCCGATGGTGAGCGCCGTTACATTATTGCACCTTCAGGCCTGAAGGCCGACGACACCATTGTGTCGGGTGCCACTGCGCCGATCGCGACAGGCAACTGCATGGCGTTGCGCAACATGCCGGTGGGTAGTCAGGTGCATTGCATCGAGCTGAAGATCGGCAAGGGCGCTCAGGTCGCCCGCAGTGCAGGTGCATCGGCACAGCTGGTGGCGCGTGAGGGAGACTACGCCACGCTCCGTCTGCGTTCTGGTGAGATGCGCAAGGTGCATGCAGATTGCCGCGCGACGCTCGGCGAGGTCAGCAATTCCGAACACAGCCTGCGCAAGCTGGGTAAGGCCGGTGCCACTCGCTGGCGTGGCGTGCGCCCGACCGTGCGCGGTGTCGCGATGAACCCGGTTGATCACCCTCATGGTGGTGGTGAGGGCCGCACTTCTGGTGGTCGTCACCCCGTCAGCCCATGGGGTACGCCGACCAAGGGTGCCAAGACCCGCAAGAACAAGCGGACCGACAAGTTCATCGTCCGCGACCGTCGTCGCAAGTAATCAGGTGAGGTAACAGACAATGCCACGTTCCATTCGCAAAGGCCCATTTGTCGATCACCACCTGGCGAAAAAGGTGGAGGTCGCTGCAGCCAACAATGACCGTCGTCCGATTAAGACATGGTCGCGCCGGTCCATGATCATGCCCGAGATGCTGGGGCTGACCATTGCCGTTTACAACGGCCGTCAACACGTTCCGGTACTGATCTCCGAGAACATGGTCGGCCACAAGCTGGGAGAGTTTGCACTCACCCGTACTTACCGCGGCCATGCTGCGGACAAGAAGTCGAAGCGTTGAGGGGGTTGATATGCAAGCAGTAGCAAAACTGCGCTATGCGCGCATTTCGGCCCAGAAAGGCCGCCTGGTAGCTGACCAGATCCGTGGTCTGCCGGTAGAGCAGGCGCTGAACATCCTGGTGTTCAGCAAGAAAAAGGGTGCTGACCTTGTTAAAAAGGTCCTGGACTCTGCCATTGCCAACGCCGAGAACAACGAGGGTGCCGACATCGACGAGTTGAAGGTCTCGGCCGTCTGCGTCGACGAGGGTCCGACCATGAAGCGGATCCGCGCACGTGCCAAGGGCCGTGCAACCCGTATTCTTAAGCGCAGCAGTCACATCACCGTGACTGTCTCCGACAGCTGAGTAGGCAACGTTATGGGCCAGAAAGTACATCCAACAGGCATCCGCCTTGGCATTGTCAAGGACTGGACTTCGCGCTGGTATGCCGATTCCAAGAACTATGCAGATCTCCTGAATACAGATCTGGAAGTGCGTGACTATCTGAAGAACCGCCTGTCGCAGGCATCTGTGAGCCGGATTCAGATTGACCGCCCGGCGAAGACAGCGCACATCACGATCCATACCGCACGCCCGGGACTGGTGATCGGCAAGAAAGGCGAGGATATCGACTCCCTGCGCAAGGAAGTCTCCGCGCGCATGGGTATTCCCGTCCACATCAGTGTCGAGGAGATCCGCAAGCCAGAGCTCGACGCACAGCTGGTTGCTGAAAGCATTGCGCAACAGCTTGAGCGTCGAATCATGTTCCGTCGCGCCATGAAGCGGGCAGTGCAGACTTCCATGCGTCTCGGGGCCGAGGGTATCAAGGTCAATATCGCGGGTCGTCTGAATGGAGCGGAGATCGCTCGCAGTGAATGGTATCGCGAAGGCCGCGTGCCGCTTCATACCCTGCGAGCCGATATCGACTACGGCTTTGCCGAGGCCTCCACCACCTACGGCATCATCGGTGTCAAGGTCTGGGTGTTCAAGGGTGAAGTGTATGGCGATACCGTCCCTGTCGAAGCAGAGTCTGCTGATAAGGGCAAGGGTAAGGGCAAGGGCGCAGCTGCGAAGGGGAACTAAGAAATGTTGCAGCCTAAACGTACGAAATTCCGCAAGCAGTTCAAGGGTCGAAATCGTGGCCTGGCGAACACCGGCAGCAAGGTGAGCTTTGGAGAATTCGGTCTCAAGGCGGTTGGCCGCGGTCGCATAACCGCGCGCCAGATCGAGGCGGCTCGCCGCACGATTACCCGTCATGTGAAGCGTGGTGGAAAGCTCTGGATCCGGGTCTTCCCTGATAAGCCTATCAGCAAGAAACCTCTCGAAGTGCGGATGGGTAAAGGTAAGGGTAACGTCGAGTATTGGGTCGCGCAGATCCAACCCGGACGCATGCTCTATGAAATTGAAGGTGTAGATGAGGACCTGGCGCGCGAGGCCTTTGCCCTGGCTGCAGCCAAGCTGCCCGTTCAGACCGCCTTCACCAAGCGGGTGATCATGTGATGAAAGCATCTGATTTACGAGAAAAATCGCCGCAGGAACTGCGCGATACCTTGTTCGAGCTCCTCAAGGAACAGTTCAACCTGCGCATGCAACAGGGTACGGGTCAGCTGGCTCGCCCGCATCTCATGAAAGAGGTGCGCCGCAATATTGCCCGGGTGAAGACAGTGATGAATTCTCAACAGAAGGCGGGTGAGTGATGAGCGAAGCAACACCTAATCGCACACTGCAGGGGCGTGTGACCAGTGACAAGATGGATAAGACCATCACTGTCATGGTCGAACGTAAGGTTAAGCACCCGATCTACGGTAAGTACATTCGTCGCTCCACCAAGGTGCATGCGCACGATGCAAACAACGACTGTCAGATCGGCGACGTTGTGCTGGTCGAACAGTGTCGTCCGCTGTCGAAGAGCAAGACGTGGCGCCTCGTCAAGCTGATCGAGCGCTCGAGCTGAGTGCTATACATCAACATAGATTTTAGTGGGATAGTGTCATGATCCAGATGCAGACCATGCTGAATGTGGCCGACAATAGTGGCGCGAAGCGCGTTCAGTGCATAAAAGTACTGGGCGGTTCACACCGACGCTATGCCGGTATCGGGGACATCATCAAGGTGTCTGTAAAGGATGCTATTCCCCGTGGCAAGGTGAAGAAGGGAGATGTCTTCAATGCTGTTGTGGTGCGTACCGCCAAGGGCGTACGCCGTCCAGACGGTTCTGTGATCCGTTTCGACGGTAATGCAGCAGTTCTCCTTAATACCCAACTCCAGCCGATTGGTACCCGTATCTTCGGCCCGGTAACCCGTGAACTGCGGAGCGAGCGATTCATGAAGATCATTTCGCTCGCACCTGAAGTCCTCTGAGGTGTGTGATGGCGAACAAAATACGTAAAGGCGACGACGTCATCGTCCTCGCAGGGAAAGACAAGGGCAAACGCGGAACCGTGCTCCAGGTGCTGGCAGAGGGCCGCGTCGTGGTTGAGAATGTCAACCTGGCCAAGAAGCACACCAAGCCAAATCCTCAAAAGGGCGAGCCAGGTGGCATCGTCGAAAAGGAGATGCCTCTGGACGTGTCCAATGTCGCATTGTTCAACCCGGAGTCCAAGAAAGGTGACCGAGTTGGATTCAAGATGCTCGACGATGGCCGCAAGGTGCGATATTTCAAGTCCAACGGCGAAGTCGTTGACGTTTAAGTAAGGCGGATAGTGTGATGGCAAGATTACAGGATCACTATAAAGAGAAGGTCGTACCTGCATTGATGGAGAAGTTCGGCTACTCCAGCATCATGCAGGTGCCCCGGATCGAGAAGATCACTCTGAATATGGGTGTGGGTGAAGCGTTGGGTGATCGCAAGATCATGGAGTTTGCCGTTGGTGATATGACCAAGATCGCCGGCCAGAAGCCGATTGTCACCAAGGCCCGCAAGTCGGTCGCGAGCTTCAAGCTCCGTGATGGCTGGGCTATCGGTTGCAAGGTCACCCTGCGTCGTGACCGGATGTATGAATTTCTGGATCGCCTGATCAATATCTCCATTCCACGTATTCGTGATTTCCGGGGTCTTTCCGCGAAGTCCTTTGACGGTCAGGGCAACTACAGCATGGGCGTCAAGGAACAGATTATTTTCCCGGAAATCGATTACGACAAGATCGATGCGATTCGGGGTATGGATATCAGCATCACGACCTCCGCGCGGTCGGCCGAGGAAGGCCGGGCGCTGCTGGAGGGCTTCAACTTCCCGTTCAAGTAACTGGGTAGCAGAGAGATATGGCAAAGAAAAGCATGCTGGCCCGCGAGGCCAAACGAGCAAAACTGGCAGCCCGCTATGCACGCAAGCGTGCGGAGTTGAAGGCGATCATCAATGATCGCAATGCCAGCAACGAGGATATCGACATGGCTGTGCTGAAGCTGCAGCGCTTGCCGCGTGACGCCAGCCAGGCTCGCCAGCAGCGTCGTTGCCGCATCTCCGGCCGCCCGCACGCTGTCTACCGCAAGTTCGGGCTTTGCCGCAACAAGCTGCGCGAAGCCGCTATGCGAGGTGATGTGCCGGGGCTGGTCAAGGCGAGCTGGTAAACACAACGCTGGCATTTTTTTTTCGCTTCGGTTATTTTATGCGGCTCCCTCGCTCGGGGGCCGTTTTTGTCAACTCGGGTATCACGCCGCTGATGGTGGATTGACCCAAGGAGCCATACATGAGTATGTCTGATCCGATTGCGGATATGCTGACACGCATCCGTAACGGCCAACAGGCAGGCAAAGAGTCTGTGACCATGCCTGCTTCCAAGCTAAAGAGCGCAATCGCGCAACTTCTTAAGGACGAAGGCTACATCAAGGACTTCTCCGCCGGAGATCTTGACGGCAAGCCGGTTCTGACTGTCGCGCTGAAATACTTCCAAGGTCGCCCGGTGATTGAGATGATCAAGCGGGTCAGTCGCCCCGGGCTGCGCATTTACAAGGGTCGGGATGAGTTGCCGCAAGTGCGCGACGGTCTCGGTGTGGCAATCGTTTCAACCTCCAAGGGCATGATGACAGACCGTGACGCGCGCAAGCAGGGTCACGGTGGCGAAGTCATCGCCTTTGTCGCCTGATAGGGGGTAAAGCATGTCACGTATCGCTAAAGCGCCGGTTGCCCTCGCCTCGGGAGTCGATGTCCAGATTTCCGGGCAGTCAATCACCGTGAAGGGACCGAAGGGCACCATGACCATGGATATCCATGACGACGTTGCCTTTGAAAAAGAAGATGGGGAAATCCGCTTCTCGCCGCGTTCCGAGTCGAAGGCTGCTTGGGCCATGGCCGGCACCATGCGCGCCATTGCCAACAATATGGTGACGGGCGTCAGCGCCGGGTTTGAAAAGAAGCTGCAGTTGGTTGGTGTGGGATATCGTGCCCAGGGTAAGGGCAAGGTCCTGAATCTCAATCTTGGCTTCTCGCATCCGATTGACTACACCGTTCCGGATGGCATCACGATCGACACCCCGTCCCAGACCGAGATCATTGTTTCGGGTTGTGACAAGCAGCGTGTTGGTCAGGTGGCAGCGGAACTACGCAGCTTCCGTCCGCCGGAGCCCTACAAGGGCAAGGGTGTTCGCTATGCGGATGAGCATATCATCCGCAAAGAGACGAAGAAGAAGTAAGGGGTCGTTACGATGATGGACAAGAAGACAAGTCGCATACGGCGCGCACGCCGTGCACGCGCGAAGATTCGCGAGATCGGTGCGCACCGCCTCGCCATCCACCGTACGCCTCGCCATATCTACGCGCAGGTGATAGCACCCAATGGCTCCAGTGTCATTGCCAGTGCATCGACGCTGGATAAAGATGTCGCTGCTGGCATCGAAGGCAGCAAAGGTAACGCTGCGGCTGCCGCCGTGGTGGGTAAATTCATTGCTGAGCGCGCTAAAGCTGCCGGTATCGAGCAGGTCGCCTTTGATCGCTCGGGCTTCCGTTATCACGGCCGCGTCAAGGCGTTGGCAGATGCCGCCCGTGAAAACGGGCTGCAGTTCTAAGAGGAAGACCGATGGCTAATTACGACACAAAGGCGACGGGCGACGATCTGATTGAAAAACTGATCACCGTCAATCGCGTGGCAAAGGTGGTTAAGGGTGGCCGGGTCTTCGGCTTCTCCGCTCTGGTCGTCGTCGGAGACGGTGAGGGCAAGGTTGGCTTCGGAACCGGCAAGTCCAAGGAAGTGCCGATCGCAATCCAGAAGGCAATGGAAGACGCCCGCAAGAATATGGTCAGTGTCAAGGTGAAGGAGGGAACCCTTCAGTATCCGATCAATGGTCGGCACGGTGCCGCGAAGGTCTATATGAAGCCGGCCTCTGCAGGTACTGGCATCATTGCGGGTGGTGCCATGCGCGCGATCTTCGAGGTCGTCGGTGTGCATAATGTCCTCGCCAAGTGTATCGGGAGCAACAACCCGGTGAACGTGGTGCGCGCGACCATGAATGGCCTGATGAACATGGTCAGTAGCGAAGATGTCGCAGCCAAACGCGGCAAGACCGTTGAAGAAATCCTGGGGTAACCGTCATGGCTGACAAAAAGATGATGAAGGTCAAGCTGGTGCGTTCCACCAGTGGTCGACTCGCCAGCCACAAGGCCTGTGTCAAGGGCTTGGGTCTGCGTCGCATGCACCATGAGGTCGAGGTCGAGGATACGCCTTCGACCCGCGGCATGGTCAATCGCGTCAACTACATGGTCGAAATCGTGGAGGGTGCGTGATGCGTCTTAATTCATTAAAGCCCGCGTCGGGTAGCCGGGCAGATCGTAAACGTGTAGGCCGCGGCATCGGCAGTGGCTTGGGAAAGACCGGCGGTCGAGGCCACAAGGGTCAGAAATCCCGTTCGGGCGGTTTCCACAAGGTTGGCTTCGAAGGCGGCCAGATGCCGTTGCAGCGTCGACTGCCAAAGGTCGGCTTCCGTTCGCGTCTGGGTAAGACAACTGCCGAGATCCGTCTCAACGAGCTCGACAAGCTCGGAGTGGATGTCGTCGACATGGAGGCTTTGTACGTGGCAGACGTTCTACCGCGCACGATGAAGCGAGCAAAGGTCATTCTGTCTGGCGAAATCACCCGGGCAGTGACGGTCAAGGGGCTGCGAGCCACCAAGGGTGCGAAGGCAGCGATCGAGGCCGCTGGCGGCAAGGTCGAGGCGTAAGCAGGTATGGCATCAAAGCCGGCAATGCCAGGTGGTATACAGGCGGGGCAGTTCACCGAATTGCGCCAGCGCCTGTTTTTCCTCCTCGGGGCGCTTATCGTCTATAGGGTCGGGACCTTTATCCCTGTCCCGGGCGTTAATCCTGGTGCGCTGGCGGCGCTTTTCGGGCAACAGCAGGGCTCGATTCTGGACATGTTCAACATGTTCTCAGGTGGTGCCTTGGAGCGTGCCTCGCTGTTTGCGCTCGGCGTGATGCCATACATCTCGGCATCCATCATCATGCAGCTGCTGACAGTGGTCAGTCCGAAGCTTGAGCAACTGAAGAAAGAAGGTGAGTCAGGTCGTCGCAAGATTACCCAATACACGCGTTATGGCACCTTGGTGCTGGCGACATTCCAGGCGGTCGGTATCTCGGTTGCACTCCAGGGTCAGACTGTTGCCGGAATGAACATTGTGATGGGTGGCGGACCCGGGTTTGTCTTCACAGCTGCAGTGTCACTGGTGACCGGAACCATGTTTCTGATGTGGCTGGGTGAGCAGATTACCGAGCGTGGATTGGGTAACGGGATCTCGATGATCATCTTTGCCGGTATCGTCGCTGGACTTCCCTCTGCGTTCGGTGCAGTGATTGAGCTGGTGAACAACGGCGAGATGCACCCGCTGTTTGCGCTGTTCTTGTTTGCCTTGGCGATGGCAGTCACCGTGTTCGTTGTATTTGTCGAACGTGGGCAGCGCAGGATCACGGTGAATTATGCGCAACGCCAGCAGGGGCGGAAGATGTTTGCGGCACAATCAAGCCACCTGCCTCTCAAGCTCAATATGGCCGGTGTAATACCGCCCATCTTTGCATCCAGTATCATCCTCTTTCCGACGACCATCGCACAGGGGCTGGGCACGAGTGACAATATGCGCTGGCTACAGGATCTGGTGGCAATGGTATCGCCAGGTCAACCACTCTATGTGGTGCTGTATGCAGCAGCGATCATATTCTTCTGCTTCTTCTATACTGCGCTGGTCTTCAATTCGAAGGAAACGGCAGATAATCTGAAGCGTTCCGGTGCATTCATACCCGGTATCCGGCCCGGTGAGCAGACCGCCAGGTATATCGATCAAGTGATGTCCCGGTTGACCCTCGCTGGCGCGGCATACATCACCCTGGTCTGCCTGATGCCGGAATTTCTCATCGTCGGCTGGAACGTGCCGTTTTATTTTGGCGGAACCTCGTTGCTGATCGTCGTTGTCGTGATTATGGATTTCATGGCCCAAGTGCAGGCACACATGATGTCGCACCAGTACGAAGGGCTGATGAAGAAGTCGAATATGAAAGGTGGTGGCCTCGGCCTGCCACACTGAAGTCAGGTTTTGGGAGATCGAATATGAAAGTCCGTGCATCTGTCAAAAAGCAGTGCCGTAACTGCAAGATCATCAAGCGCAACGGTGTTGTGCGCGTGATCTGCACCGACCCGCGCCATAAACAGCGCCAAGGTTGACTACAGTACTTCGTTAACTTGAAAAGCAGGTGTGAAGCATATATAATTCGCTGTTTCGCGTCGAATTTGCATCTGCAATAGTCAGGAGAAAGTTAGGATGGCCCGCATCGCAGGCGTAAATATTCCGGATCGTAAGCACACGGTGATCGCGCTTACGTCGATATACGGTATCGGTCGTACCCGCGCCGCGCAGATCTGTGAGGCTGCCGGCGTTTCGCCCGACAAGAAGATTATCGACCTCACCGAAGACGAGGTTGAAAAACTTCGTAACGAAGTTGCAAAGTTCACGGTTGAGGGTGACCTGCGACGTGAGGTTTCCATGAACATCAAGCGTCTGATGGATCTTGGAACCAACCGGGGCATCCGTCACCGCCGGGGTCTTCCGGTGCGCGGACAGCGTACCCAGACCAATGCACGTACCCGCAAGGGTCCGCGACGCCCAATCAAGCGTTAAGAAACAGTTTAGGATTTCCAGATGGCCAAGACCACGACTCGTACCCGTAAAAAGGTAAAAAAGGTAGTGACCGACGGTGTGGCGCATATTCATGCGTCATTCAACAACACCATCATCACCATCAGCGACCGCCAGGGCAATGCCCTGTGCTGGGCTACTTCCGGTGGTTCCGGTTTTCGCGGCTCGCGCAAGAGCACGCCTTTTGCTGCCCAGGTTGCAGCTGATCGCTGTGGCCAGGCCGCCAAGGAGTTCGGCGTCAAGAATCTCGATGTCAACGTAAAGGGTCCCGGGCCTGGTCGTGAGTCTGCAGTTCGCGCACTCAACAACGCGGGCTTTAAGATCACCAGCATCCAGGATGTGACGCCCATTCCTCATAATGGCTGCCGTCCGCCCAAGAAGCGTCGCGTCTGACTTCGGAGTTTGAAAAATGGCTAGGTATATCGGACCAAAATGTAAGTTGATGCGCCGCGAAGGTACAGATCTGTATCTTAAGAGTCGCGCGCGCTCGGTGGATTCCAAGTGCAACATGGAAAAGGTGCCCGGTCAGCAAAGCGACCGTCGCCGCCGCCTCTCGGATTATGGTGTGCAGCTGCGTGAGAAGCAGAAAGTGCGTCGTCTCTATGGTCTGCTTGAGCGCCAGTTCCGCAATTATTATGCAAATGCTGACCGTGCCAAGGGGCCGACCGGTGAAAACCTGCTGAAGCTGCTGGAGCGTCGTCTTGACAACGTCGTCTACCGTATGGGCTTTGGCAGCACCCGTGCCGAGGCCCGTCAACTGGTCAGTCACAAGGCCATCGAGGTCAACGGCCGCCCCGTCAATGTCGCCTCATTTTCGGTCTCTCCCGACGATGTGGTGAGTGTTCGTGAAGGCGCCAAGAAGCAGTCCCGGATCCAGAATGCTATGACTCTGGCCGAGCAATATGGTTTCCCCGAGTGGCTTGAAGTCGATACCAAGGCCATGTCGGGAACCTTCAAGCGTATCCCCGATCGTGTCGATCTGCCTGCTGAAATCAATGAGCAGCTGATCGTCGAACTCTATTCCAAATAAGGGACTGACCCAGAGGGCTATCCATGGCGGATTCCGTCTCCGAATTCCTGAAGCCGCGCATTGTCAATGTGCAGGCCGTAAACGAACGCCGCGCAAAGGTCTCTCTCGAGCCTCTGGAGCGTGGCTTTGGTCATACGCTGGGCAATGCCCTGCGCAGGATCCTGCTTTCCTCCATGCCCGGCAGTGCAATCGTCGAGGCGGAGATTGAAGGCGTGCTTCACGAGTACAGCGCTATCGAGGGTGTGCAGGAAGATGTGCTGGAAATTCTGCTCAACCTTAAAGATGTCGCTATCGACATGGAAGACCGTGACGAGGCTTCACTGACGCTCAAGGCCAAGGGCCCTGGAACCGTTACCGCCGGCGATATCGAACTGTCCCACGGCGTAGCCATCGCCAATCCCGAGTTGGTGGTTGCACATCTGACCGACAAGGGTGCCCTGGACATGATCCTCAAGGTACGCCGTGGTCGTGGCTATGAGCCGGCGTCAATTCGAGACAATTCTGCGGGCGAAGATCGTCCCATTGGCCAGCTTCAACTGGATGCCACATACAGCCCGGTTCGCCGTGTTGCCTATGCCGTTGAAGCCGCGCGTGTCGAACAGCGGACTGATCTCGATCGTCTGGTGATCGATATCGAGACTGATGGCACGATCGATCCAGAAGATGCCATTCGGCGTTCTGCCACCATCATGCAGGACCAGCTCACGGCCTTCGTCAAGCTGGACGAAACCGCTGGCAGCGAGGAAGTGCCTGAAACCACGGAGCCGCCGGTCGATCCGATTCTGCTGCGTCCGGTTGACGATCTGGAACTGACGGTTCGTTCTGCGAACTGCCTGAAGGCAGAGAATATCTTCCTGATTGGCGATCTTATCCAGCGCACCGAGGTGGAACTGCTCAAGACGCCAAACCTCGGAAAGAAATCTCTGACCGAAATCAAGGATGTCCTCGCGACCCGCGGTCTGTCTCTCGGCATGCGCCTGGAGAACTGGCCGCCCGAGAACATCGACGAGCTGCTGGCCAAGTAAACGGCGAGCAAAACTGAATAACTGCTTTTAAGGAAGTAGACCCATGCGTCATCGCAAAGCTGGCAGGCAACTCAACCGGAACAGCTCACATCGCAAGGCCATGTTCAGGAATATGGCATGTTCCCTGTTCGAGCACGAGTTGATCAAGACTACGCTGCCAAAGGCAAAAGAATTGCGCCGTGTTGCTGAGCCCCTGATCACCATGGCAAAGGAAGACAACGTGGCCAAGCGCCGCTTGGCCTTCGCGCGGCTGCGTAGTGATGCGGTCGTAGGCAAGCTCTTTTCCGAGCTTGGCCCGCGCTATGTCGAGCGTAATGGTGGTTACCTGCGCATCCTCAAGTGCGGCTATCGTCCGGGGGACAAGGCGCCGATGGCGTTCGTCGAGTTGGTCGATCGTCCTATCTCCGATGAGGAAGCTGTTGAGGCAGACTGATAGCAGATAATTGATCAGTTGTTTGGTAAGACACCGAATGCCGGGCTGTTAGCCCGGCATTCGTGTTTTCAGGCTACACTCAGACCATGACCGTCAGTCAGCCCCTGATATTCTTTTTTACCGATTTCGGGGCACAGGGTCCTTATTTGGGACAGATGGAAGGGGTCATCCTCGCCACGGCCTGGCAGGCGCGGGTAATCAACCTGCTCGCCGATGCCCCCGCTGCCGATCCATTGCATGCTGCCTATCTCCTTGATGCACTTGCCGCCAGGTTGCCGCCCGGTGTTGTCATTGTCGGTGTGGTTGACCCAGGCGTCGGGGGAGACAGGCGCGCCTTGATGGTGGAGAGCGCGCAGCGGGTCTTTCTCGGACCCGACAATGGACTCCTGGCACCGTTGGTCAACGGCGACAAAGATGCCCGGGTGCATGAGCTGACTTACGACCCCGCGACACTCTCTGCCAGCTTTCACGGACGCGATCTTTTTGCACCGGTTGCAGCCAGTCTGGTCACGGGTCAACCGGTTCCGGTGTCCCCTCTGCAGCGTAGTGAGATCGTCGGCGTCGACTGGCCTGACGAACTGGCGGAGATCATCTACATCGACCAGTTCGGCAATGCGTGCACCGGCCTCAAGGCGGATTGTCTGCCGACCTCTGCCCGCCTGCGCCTCGGCAATGTGCAGGTGCAGCATGCGAGGACGTTCTCGGCGGTCGAGCCCGGTGGCTTGTTCTGGTACGGGAATTCAGCGGGATTGGTTGAGATTGCCTGCAACCAGGGCGAGGCTGCCCGCCGCCTCGGTCTGTCCATCGGTTCTGCCCTGGAGGTCTCCTGAGCAGGTCAGCGTCCCTTTTTCAGAATATCCCTGAGGAAGCGCCCGGTATGGGAGTCGGGGTGTGCAGCGACCTCCTCGGGTGTCCCCGTCGCAATGATTTCGCCGCCCTTGTCTCCCCCCTCCGGGCCGAGGTCGACGATCCAGTCGGCCGTCTTGACCACATCCAGATTGTGCTCGATCACCACCACGGTGTTGCCGTGGTCACGCAGCCGGTGAAGTACAGAAAGCAGCTGTCTGACATCGTGAAAGTGCAGCCCGGTGGTTGGCTCGTCGAGGATATAAAGCGTCCTGCCGGTATCGCGTTTCGACAGTTCGCGTGAGAGCTTCACCCGTTGCGCCTCGCCGCCCGACAGGGTGGTCGCATTCTGCCCGAGGGTGATATAGCTCAGGCCCACGTCCATCAGTGTCTGCAGTTTTCGCTTCAGCGCGGGGACGGCCTCGAAAAATCCGAGTGCGTCCTCCACGGTCATGTCCAGCACCTCGTTGATGGCCTTGCCCTTGTAGTGGATGTCCAGGGTCTCGCGGTTGTAGCGCTTGCCCTTGCAGACGTCGCACTGCACGTAGATGTCGGGCAGGAAATGCATCTCCACCTTTATCACGCCGTCCCCCTTGCAGGCCTCGCAGCGTCCACCCTTGACGTTGAAGCTGAAGCGCCCGGGGGTATAGCCTCGGCTGCGCGACTCGGGGACGCCGGCGAACAGTTCACGGATGGGGGTGAACAGGCCGGTATAGGTGGCAGGGTTGGAGCGCGGGGTGCGTCCGATGGGTGACTGGTCGATATCGACGACCTTGTCGAAATGCTTCAGGCCGGTGACCTTGCGGTGCGGGGCGACATCCTGACTGGCGTTGTTCAGTGCATTGGCGGCGAGCGGATAGAGGGTGTCGTTGATCAGGGTGGACTTGCCGGAACCCGATACGCCTGTGATGGCGGTGAACAGCCCGGCGGGAATCTCGAGATCAACCGACTTCAGGTTGTGGCCTGTGGCGCCGAGCAGCTTCAGGCATTTTTTAGGGTCACGCGGGGTTCTCGATGACGGGATCTCGATGCGCTCAGCGCCACTGAGGAACTGGCCGGTGAGCGACGCGGGGATCGTGGCGATGTGGTCGGCTGTACCCTCGGCCACAACCTGCCCGCCATGCACGCCCGCGCCGGGCCCGATGTCGACCACGTGATCGGCGGTACGGATGGCATCCTCGTCATGCTCCACCACGATCACTGTGTTGCCCAGGTCGCGCAGGTAGACCAGGGTCCTGAGCAGGCGCTCGTTGTCGCGCTGGTGCAGTCCAATGGACGGCTCGTCGAGGACATACATCACACCGACCAGCCCGGCACCGATCTGGCTGGCCAGGCGGATGCGCTGTGCCTCGCCGCCCGAGAGCGTATCGGCACTGCGATCCAGGGTCAGGTAATCCAGGCCGACGTTGACCAGGAACTGCAGGCGCTCGCTGATCTCCTTCACAACCTTCTCGGCGATCTTGCCGCGTTTGCCCGGCAACGCGAGTTGTTGGAAGAAGCGCAGGCTCTTTTCCACTGCCATGGCCGTCAACTCGGGCAGGTTGTGGTCATCGACAAAGACGTGGCGTGCATCCTCGTTGAGGCGGGTGCCGTGGCAGTCTGGGCACGGCCGGTTGGCGATATAGCGTGCCAGTTCCTCACGTACCGCGGAGGAGTCGGTCTCCCGGTAGCGCCGCTGCATGTTGCGGATGATGCCTTCGAAGGGGTGAGTCTTCTTCACCACCCGGCCGCGGTCATTGAACAGGTTGAACTCGATCGACTCCGTCCCCGAGCCATACAGCAGTACGTCCCGCACCTCGTCGGTGAGCGCCTCCCAGGGTGTCTCCGGGTCGAAACCGTAATGTTCCCCGAGCGAGCGGATCATCTGGAAGTAATAGGCATTGCGTCGATCCCAGCCGCGAACCGCCCCGCCGGCCAGTGACAGTTCGGGGTGTCCCACCACCTTGTCGGGATCGAAATATTGCTCCACGCCGAGGCCATCGCAGGTGGGGCAGGCGCCGACCGGGTTGTTGAAGGAGAACAGCCGCGGTTCCAGTTCCTCGATACTGTGGCCGCAGACAGGGCAGGCGAAGTTGGCTGAGAACACCAGCCCGGGCTTTTCGGGTTCGTCCATGAAGGCGACGTAGGCAACTCCGTCGGCGAGACCGAGCGCGGTCTCGAAGGACTCGGCCAGACGCTGCGCCAGATCGGCGCGCACCTTGAACCGGTCGACCACCACCTCGATGGTGTGTTTCTTGTGGAGTTCCAGCTCAGGCGCATCATCCAGTTCATAGAGTTCGCCGTCGATGCGGGCTCGGATGAAGCCCTGGGCGTGCAGTTCTGCCAGCAGCTTGTGGTATTCGCCCTTGCGTTCGGAGATCACAGGCGCCAGCAGCATCAGTTTGCTGCCCTCTGGCAGGGCGAGTACCTGGTCGACCATCTGACTGACCGTCTGTGCCTCCAGCGGCAGATCGTGTACCGGGCAGCGTGGTGTGCCGGCGCGGGCGAAGAGCAGACGCAGGTAATCATAGATCTCGGTGATGGTGCCGACAGTGGAACGCGGGTTGTGGCTGGTGGTCTTCTGCTCGATGGAGATGGCCGGTGACAGACCCTCGATGTGATCCACATCGGGTTTCTCCATCATCGACAGAAACTGCCTGGCATAGGCGGAGAGCGATTCCACATAGCGCCGCTGCCCCTCCGCGTAGAGGGTGTCAAAGGCCAGGGACGACTTGCCCGAACCGGAAAGCCCGGTGATCACGATCAGCTTGTCGCGGGGGAGTTCGAGATCGATGTTCTTCAGGTTGTGGGTACGTGCGCCACGGATCAGGATGCTGTCCATCGGGGTCTGCTGCGGGTCCGCCAAAACCCTACACTCTACGCCATCGGACCATGTCTTGCGAAGTCTGTCAGGTGACGCGAATGCTGTTTCACGGACAGGGCGGGAGTGGCCAGGCGATGCCCCGGCGACGGGAATGATCGGTTAGAATGGGCAGCTTATATCCACCGCAGCAAAGGCACGCTCTTGACCCGTTCCAGACAGGACGCCGAGTCCAATGCCATGACCACCAGTGAGCAGCGCGCCACCCGTGGACTGGCCGCAGTCTACGGTGTGCGCATGCTCGGGCTGTTCCTGATCCTGCCGGTATTCGCCCTGTTCGCCGAGGATCTTCCCGGTGCCACACCCCTGCTGGCCGGGCTGGCCATCGGCATCTATGGCCTCACCCAGGCGGTGCTGCAGATTCCCTTCGGCCTGCTTTCCGATCGCCTGGGGCGCAAACGGGTCATCCTGGCGGGGCTGGTGCTGTTTGCTGCCGGCAGTGTGCTGGCGGCGATGGGGACGGATATCTGGCAGGTGATCCTCGGCCGCGCCCTGCAGGGCAGTGGTGCGGTGGCGGCCGCAGTGATGGCGCTGGCGGCGGACCTGACCCGTGAATCCCAGCGCACCAAGGCGATGGCGAGCATCGGCATGACCATCGGCGGTGCCTTCATGCTGGCGCTGATAGCCGGCCCCTGGCTCAATGACTGGATCGGGGTGTCCGGCATTTTCTGGCTGACCGCCGGGCTGGCGTTGGTGGCGATGGCGCTGATCGTCTTCGTGGTGCCGAATCCGGTGCGCAGCCGCATTCACCGGGATGCCGAGCCCGTGCCCGCCCTGTTCGGCCGGGTGCTGCGGAATGTTGAACTGCTGCGGCTGAATCTCGGCATCTTCACCCTGCACCTGTTGCTCACCGCACTGTTCCTGGCCGTACCCCATGCCCTCGAGGATGTGGGGCTGCCGCTGGCGGAACATTCCTGGCTCTACCTGGGTGTGATGGTGCTGGCCATTGCCACCATGGTGCCTTTCATCATCCTGGCCGAGCGCCATGGCAGGATGAAGCCGGTGTTCATCGGTGCGGTGGCGCTGCTGATTGTCAGCCAGCTGCTGATGCGCGGAATGCTGGACAGCTTCTGGGGGCTGGCACTCGGCCTGTGGCTGTTCTTCAGCGCCTTCAACCTGCTGGAGGCGAGCCTGCCATCGCTGGTCTCCAAGATCGCCCCGGTGGCGGCCAAGGGCACGGCCATGGGCGTTTATTCCACCAGCCAGTTCAGCGGCGCCTTCGTCGGCGGCCTGCTCGGTGGCTGGGCACACGAGACCCTCGGCGTCGG
>JANTHH010000027.1 GCA_024762485.1 Chromatiales bacterium | reverse complement strand
GCACAGATCAGGCAGCTGATCGAGCTGAACCGCATCGAGGATGATGAGGGCGAGATCGCCTTCAACTTCACCGACGGCACCCAGGTGCGGCGCTTGTACGTAAGCGGGAAGACCCGTGACCAACTGGTGCGCGGCAGCCTGGCCATCGTCAAGCTGGACGGTCGCTACGACCGTGTGCCTGCCGGCGTGGCGGAGAAGATCGCGCAGCGCGACCCGGCGTGCGTGGTACTGTGCAATGTCGCCGGGCCCGATGCGCGGGACGATGACGATCCCTATGCGGATTTCCAGGTGCCGGACGACCTGATGTGGTGATGACGAGCGCATCTCCCGGAAAGGCGCCCTGCCCCGCCTGATAAAGGCAACATCGGGATTGCGTTTGCAGCCTGCCGCCACGCCACTCACGTGGCAACATCCTCCGAGCCTCTGACACCATGCGCCTGCAAGACAGCTTCAAACGCAATGTGCCCCTGCTGGCCCTGTGCCAGGCGCTGTTCATGAGCGGCAGCTCGCTGCTGGTCGCCACCTCGGCGCTGGTGGGTTACGCCCTGACCGACGACAAGACCTACGCCAGCGCGGGCTTCACGGCTCAGTTGCTGGCCACCATGCTGGCCAGCATTCCGGCGGCGTTGCTGATGTCCCGCATCGGCCGCAAGCCCGCCTTCCTGGTGGGTACGGTGATCGCCGCCGTCGGTGCGGTGATCTGCACCCTTGCGATACTGCACCAGGAATTCTGGCTGTTCATTCTTGGCAGCATCCTGCTGGGCAGCTCGAACGGTTTCGCCAACTACTACCGCTTCGCCGCGGCGGACAACGTGGACCAGGCCCACAAGAGCCGCGCCATCTCCCTGGTGCTGGCGGGTGGGGTGCTGGCGGCGATCATCGGACCCAACCTGGCGAACCAGACCCGCGACCTGATCGCCGGCGCTGCCTTTGCCGGCAGTTACGGCTCGCTGGTCGGACTCTACCTGCTGTCCTTCGTGCTGCTGAGCCTTCTCGACCTGCCACTGCCGGCACCCGAGCCCGGCAGCCGGCCCGGCAGCGGCCGCCCACTGTCGACCATCGCCCGCCAGCCGCGCTTCGTCATCGCCGTCATCAGCGGCATGCTGGGCTATGCCTGCATGACGCTGATCATGACGGCAACACCGCTGGCCATGCAGCACCATGCCCACCCCTTTGCAGAGACCTCCTTCGTGATCCAGTGGCACGTGCTCGCCATGTTCGCGCCCTCATTCTTCACCGGCACGCTGATCCGTCGCTTCGGGCTGATACCCGTCATGCTCCTCGGTGCCCTGCTGGGGCTGGCCTGCGTGGCCGTCAACCTGCAGGGGACCACTGTCAGCCACTTTTGGCTGGCGCTGGTACTGCTGGGGCTGAGCTGGAACTTCCTGTTCATCGGTGCAACCACACTGCTGACCGAGACCTACTCGCCGGAAGAGCGTTTCAAGGCCCAGGCGCTGAACGATTTTCTCGTGTTCTCGGTGGTGTCCCTGGCCTCCCTCTCCGCCGGTGCCGTACATCACCTGGCAGGCTGGCGGATGGTCAACGAGATCGCCGTGCCCCTGTATCTGGTCATACTGCTCAGCCTGGTCTGGCTGTATCGCACGCAGACCCGGGACGCAGACTGAGCCCATCCGTCAGCCTCGGCGCCCGGCCGCTATACTATGCGCCCCCTGAACTTCAGCCGGATGCGAACCATGAGCACAGAAGACACCCTGAAATCCCGCAGCGGCGGTAAATGCGAACTCTGCGGCGCCACCGACAACCTGGGGGTCTACGGGGTGCCGCCCGATGCGGACGGCAGCGCGGCGCGCAGCGTGCTGCTGTGCCAGACCTGCCTCGAGCAGATCGAGGATCCGGACAAGACCGATCCGAACCACTGGCGCTGCCTCAACGACAGCATGTGGAGCCAGCTGCCCGCCGTACAGGTGATGGCCTGGCGCATGCTCGATCGCCTGCGTGGCGAGGGTTGGCCACAGGACCTGCTGGACATGCTCTACCTGGACGACGAGACCCTGGCCTGGGCACAGGCCGCCGGTGGCCCGGAGACCGACGAGGGGAGCGTCGTCCACAAGGACTGTCACGGCGCCGTGCTCGCGGCCGGCGACACGGTGACCCTGGTCAAGGACCTCAACGTCAAGGGTGCCAACTTCACCGCCAAGCGTGGTACCGCTGTGCGCAGTATCTCGCTGGTCGTGGACAACCCGGAACAGATCGAGGGCCGGGTGAACGGGCAGCAGATCGTCATCCTTACCCAGTTTGTGAAGAAATCCAGTTAGATCTTTGCTGCAAAAAGGCTTTTTAATCCCACTGGTTGCCCGTACGGGCAACCCCGGGCCGGCTGCCAGCACACTCCGCCCCGGGCTCTCGCAACGCCATCTTCCACCACCCGCGGCCCGGCGCAGCCGGGCATCCACCCACCGCCAGTGCCCGTGAAATCGGCGATCAATAAATCCCTGACGCTGCCGTTGTTATAGCCAGACCCTGCAACCAACGGCATACCGACAACTACCATGAGCGGTCATCTTTCACTGCTGGTACTGGATTTCAACGACCCGGCGGGCGAATCGGCGGACTTCCTCGAAGCGATCGACTGCTTCAACATCACCCGCCTGCTCGACCATCGGGCCGCCTGGAACCATGTCCTGTCGGAAACACCCGCCGATGTGACGCTGCTGCTGCTGCCCTCCGACCAGGGGCAGGGCCTGCGCATCACGCTGCCCGACCTGATCAACCATATCCGCACCTGCTGGAAGCAGACACCCCTCATCGCCTGGTCGTCCCGCGCCGCTTCGCCGGTGGTAAAACGCATAGACGAGATGGGCATCCACCAGTTCCTGCACGGCGAGCCGAAACCGGCCCTGCTGTTGCCGGCGCTGGGCGGAGCCATCGGGCAGATCCTCGACCGCCACGTACAGGAACTGAACGAACAGCACACCCGCATCGCCCGCGCCTTCCGCGACCTGCGCCAGGACTGCAGCAAGGGAACCAGCCAGGGCAGTCTGTCCCGTTTCATCCGCCTGCTCAGTGAGCATTTCCGTTTCGAGGAAGACTTCATGCGGCGCCATCGCTACGACGGCCTGGAGGCACACGTGGCCGGCCACCGGCATCTGCTGGAGCTCAGCCGTGACATCCTTTCGCACTGCGTGCAGAACGGTGGCGAGGTGACAGACGACAAGCGCGACGGCTTCCACATCGAGATGGAGCGGCACATCCAGGACGACGGCGCCTACCTGGAGTTCATCGAGCAGATCCGCGGGAGGGTTACGGCAACTGACGACGCATCGGTGGCCACCTCTGGCGAGGCCGCGGTGGCCCAGGCGGGCTGAGCCGACAACGACAGCCGCCTTCCCGACAACAACACCTGCCGGCCCATCTCGCCTAGTATTCGGTCAGGAGGGAAGCCCATGACCCGGATACTCGCCATCAACGGCTCCTACCGCGACGACGGCATCACCGACCAGGCCGTCGAGGCGGTGGCACAGGCGCTGCAGGATGCCGGCGCGGAGGTGGAGGTGGTGCAGCTGCGCGACTACCCCATCGCGTTCTGTCTCAACTGCCGTGAATGCACCCAGACACCCGGCGAGACCCCGGGCCACTGCGTGCAGCACGACGCCATGCAGGCGCTGGTGGACAAGATCGAACGGGCCGATGGCTACGTGCTGGCCTCCCCCACCAACTTCGGCTCGGTCACGGCCATCTTCAAGCGCTTCATGGAACGCCTCACGGTCTATGCCTACTGGCCGTGGGAGATGAACGCGCCCGAGCTGCGCAAGGCCGGCACGAAGCCCAAGAAGGCGCTGCTGATCTCCTCCTGTGCGGCACCGGGTCTTCTCGGGCGCTGGCTCTACCACACCCGCAGACAGCTGGCGATGACCGCCAGGACCATCGGCGCAAAGCCGGTCGGCACCCTGTTTACCGGGCTGGTCGCGAAGCAGCCCCACCCCAGGCTGCCGGGAAAGACACGGGGCAAGGCCCGCTCACTGGCGATGCGGCTCGGCTGAGCCTGCCTCAGAAAAAGAGCGGCCCGGTATGCTGCCGGGCATCCCGGGCCTCGTTTTCGGCGGTATGACCTGTTCAGTTAATGCCCACGGTGGCTGTTGGATTCACCTCTCGCATGTCGGGCAGCGAATGAGCGATGCCCTTGTGGCAGTCGATGCAGGTCTTGCCCTCTTCAAGGCCCTTGCTGTGCTGCGACACGGCACGGCGGCCCTGGGCCGAGAAGTCCATCGATGTGAAATCGTGGCAGTTGCGGCATTCACGCGAATCCGTTTCCTTCATCGCCTGCCATACGTGCTGAGCCAACTCCAGACGATGGCTCTCGAACTTCTCCGGGGTATCGATGGTGCCCATCACCTTGTGGTAGAGCTCGTTGGTGGCCTGGATCTTGCGCACCACCTTGTGGAACCACTCCTTCGGCACATGACAGTCGGGACAGGTGGCACGGACACCGGTACGGTTGCTGTAATGGATGGTCTGCTTGTACTCCTGGTAGACGTTGTCCTTCATCTCGTGGCAGGAAATACAAAAGGCTTCGTTATTGGTCGCCTCCATCGCGGTGTTGAAACCACCCCAGAAGATGATACCGGCGACGAAGCCCACCACCAGCAATGCACCCGCTGAATATTTGACGCTGGGTTTGCAGAAGCCCGACCAGAGTCGGCAGACGAACCACGAACTGTCTGTTTTGTTTTGCTTGGACATGGTCTGTTCCTGTCAGGATCGGCGTTGGTTTACTTGCCCCGGATGGCGCGGATCGGCTCGAAGGTGTTCTCGACCAGCGGCTTGGCATCTGCCTGCGGCACGTGGCACTGGGTACAGAAGTAACGGCGTGCCGAGATGTTGGCCAGCACGTGCTTGTCACGATCCTCGAAGTGGGTCTGGCTGATCTTGGTGGCGCCCGACTCCTTGTAGTTTGCCCAGCTGTGGCAGCTCAGACATTTATTGAACTTGCGATTGATCTGGTAGCCCTCGATCTTGTGAGGGATCAACGGCGGCTGCTGTACGTAATCACGCTCGATCACCTGGCCATCTTTCTGGTAATGGGTTATCTCGGCCTTAAGGCTTGGCGCATCGAGATCGTTCTGGCCGCGCAGCGAAGAGACCGCATCGGCCCCGGCCCATGCCGGCAACAAGCCAAGACAGAGAATGATGCCGAGCCCGGCACCTCGTTGACGCTTCGTTTTCATTGTCTTTCCTCCCTAGGATGGGCTGCGGGCATTGCGACAACGCCACTTTCTGAATGATTGAACCGGCTGCCGAATTCAAACACCTGCTTGTCGCAGACATCGATGCAACGCCCGCAGTTGGTACAGGTGGCGCTTTCGATCACCGGCGTTAGATTCTTTGGCGCGCCCTTGAGCGCAGGCTTGATGACCTGTGGCTCGGGGCAGACCGCGAAGCAGTCCATGCAGTCATCACAGGCGGCACGCCGGGCGGCACGGATGCGCAGCAGGCCGAAACGATTGATCAGACTGTAAAAGGCACCCACAGGACAGAGATGGCTGCACCAGGCGCGGCGGCTGATCAGCAGGTCGAGCAGGAAGATGGCAATCATCACTGCCCAGCCCAGTCCCATGCTGTAGATCAGCCCGCGATGTGCCAGCGAGACCGGATTGACCAGTTCCCAGGCCAAGGTGCCGGTCACCACGGACAGCACGAGGGTGGCGGCCAGCAGCCAGTAGCGGATATTGCGGGAGAACGACTGGGTCGAGCGTATGCCCAGGCGCTCCCTCAACCAGTGTGCCGCGTCGGTGACCATGTTGACCGGGCACACCCAGGAGCAATAGATCCGCCCGCCCACCAGGAGATAGAAGACCGAGACGATGACCGCGCCGGTCAGTGCCGCAGCCAGCGGCAGGTGGCCACTCAGCAGCACCTGCAGCGTGACATAGGGATCCGTCAGCGGCAGCACATCCAGCGTCAGGCTGGAACTGAGATTACCCTTGACCAGCCAGAGACCGAACCAGGGGCCAAGCAGGAACAGCCCGAGGATGGACAGCTGACTGGTGCGGCGCAGCAGCAGCCACTTGTGCCGCTGCCACCAGCTGCGCTCGCCCTGCACCGCCGGCACCTTGAGGGCCACCACGTTCATTTGGCTTCATCCCGCCCGCGATTGAGGGTCTCCAGTGCGGAATTCCCAAAAGGTGCCGGGGCAGGCTCTTGCTGCAACAGGCCGCGGCCCTCGTAGTCATAGCCCATGCCCTCCGGCAGGTTGTAGCGGTGCTCCACATCCGGCGTCACCACGCTGCCGCCGGCCTTGGCCTTTTCCTCCCAGCCGAGCCGGTAATGATGACCCAACTCACCCTTGGCGAGATGCATGGGTATCACCTTGATTGCCGCCTCCTCCAGCACACAGGCCCGCTCGCACTTGCCACAGCCGGTGCAATGGTCGGAATGCACGGTGGGGATGAACAGGGCATGCTTGCCGCTGCGCCGGTTATGCTGCAGCTCCAGGGTGATTGCCTTGTCGATCGACGGGCAGACCCGGTAGCAGACATCGCAGCGCAGACCCTGGTAGTTGAGACAGGTCTCGTGATCCACCAGCACTGCCAACCCCATGCGGGCGTCGTCGATGTCTGTCAGTCCATGGTCCAGCGCCCCGGTGGGACAGGCGGCCACACAAGGGATGTCTTCGCACATCTCGCAGGGTTTCTCGCGGGCCGTGAAATAGGGTGTACCCAAGGCCACCGGCTCGCCGAGTTCTGCAAGTTTTAAGATGTCGTAGGGACAGTCCCGCACGCACAGACCGCAACGTACGCAGGCCCCCTGAAAATCGGTCTCGGGCAAGGCACCCGGCGGGCGGATTGCCTCAGCCGGCAATGCCCGACTGGTGGTCGAGTAGACGCCCACTCCGAGGCCGAAGAGCGCTGCGCCACAGGCGGTCCTGGCCATATCGACCAGAAACCGTCTGCGCGCCGGATCGCCCTGTGTGCCGCCCTTCTTCATGACCCGGCTCAGGCCTTGACCACCTTGACCGCGCACTTTTTGTAGTCCGTTTCCTTGGACAGCGGATCAGTGGCATCGAGGGTGACCTTGTTGATCAGCCTCCCGGCATCAAACCAGGGTATGAAGATCAGACCTTCCGGTGGCTTGTTGCGGCCACGGGTCTCGACCCGCGCCACGATCTCGCCACGACGACTGATCACCTTCGCCGCCAGACCGCGGCGCAGACCGCGTTTCTCGGCGTCATTCGGGTGCATGAAGATCACCGCATCCGGAAAGGCGCGATACAGTTCGGGCACCCGGCGGGTCATGGAGCCGGAATGCCAGTGTTCCAGCACCCGACCGGTGGAGAGCCACAGGTCGTATTCCTCATCCGGGCTCTCAGCGGCGGGCTCGTAAGGCGCGAAGATGACGTTGGCCCGGCCATCCGGCTTGCCGTAGAACTGCACGCCCTTGCCGGCTTCCACATAGGGGTCATAGCCTTCACGGTAACGCCACAGCGTCTCCTTGCCGTTGATCACCGGCCAGCGCAGGCCGCGTGCCTTGTGGTAGGCGTCGAACTCGCCCAGGTCGTGCCCTTTCTTCGGGCCCTTGGTACCGAATATGCGGTATTCCTCGAACAGGCCCTTCTGGACGTAGAAGCCGAAATCGTCCATCTCCTGATTCAGGTATTCATTGCCTTCGCTGTCGGTGACCGGGGCGGCCTTGTAACTGTCCACCTGCCCGTTGCGGTAGAGGATCTGGTACAGGGTCTTGCCGCGATACTGTGGGTTTTTCGCCAGCAACTCCTCGGGCCACACGTCCTCGGCCTTGAAGCGCTTGGAGAACTCCACCAGTTGCCACAGGTCAGACCTGGCCTCGCCCGGTGGTGCCACCTGCTGACGCCAGAACTGGGTGCGGCGTTCGGCGTTGCCGTAGGCGCCCTCCTTCTCGGTCCACATGGCGGTGGGCAGGATCAGGTCGGCGGCCATCGCCGTGACTGTCGGATAGGGATCGGAGACGACGATGAAATTGGCCGGGTTACGATAGCCCGGAAGCGCCTCCTCGTTCATGTTCGCACCGGCCTGCATGTTGTTGTTGCACATCACCCAGTAGGCATTGAGCTTGCCGTCTTTCAACATGCGGTTCTGCAGCACCGCGTGATAGCCGGGCTTGCCGGGGATGGTGCCCTCCGGCAGCTTCCAGACCTTTTCCGCGTACTGGCGGTGACCCTTCTTCTTCACCACCAGATCGGCGGGCAGGCGGTGTGAGAAGGTGCCCACCTCGCGCGCGGTACCGCAGGCCGAGGGCTGGCCGGTCAGCGAGAAGGGGCTGTTGCCGGGCTCGGAGATCTTGCCCATCAGCAGGTGGACGTTGTACAGCAGCCCGTTCACCCACACACCGCGGGTGTGCTGGTTGAAACCCATGGTCCAGTAGGAGGCGACCTTCTTGTCCGGATCGGCATACAGCTTGGCCAGGCGTTCGAGCTTATCCTTCGGCACGCCGGACAGTTCGGACGCGTATTCCAGGGTATAGGGCTCCACCGATTTGGCGTATTCCTCGAAGCTGATCTTGCTCAGCTTGCCACTGCCGGGATTCTTCGCCTTCTGCTCCAGCGGGTGCTCGGGACGCAGCCCGTAACCGATGTCGGTGGCGGTCTTGGTGAAGTTGACGTGCTTGTCGACGAAATCCTTGTTGTAGGCCTTGTTCTGGATGATGTGGTTGGCGATGTAGTTGAGGATCGCCAGGTCGGTCTGCGGGGTGAACACCATGTTGTTGTCGCCCAACTCGAAGCAGCGATGCTCGAAGGTGGACAGCACGTGGACCTCGCAGCCCTCCTTGGTCAGCCGGGTGTCGGTGAGGCGCGACCAGAGGATGGGATGCATCTCGGCCATGTTGGAGCCCCACAGCACGAAGGCATCGGCGTGCTCCAGGTCATCGTAGCAGCCCATCGGCTCGTCGGAACCGAAGCCGCGGATGAAGGCACCCACCGCCGAGGCCATGCAGTGGCGGGCATTGGGGTCGAGGTTGTTGGAGCGGAAGCCGCCCTTGTACAGCTTGGAGGCGGCATAGCCCTCCCACACGGTCCACTGGCCGGATCCGAACATGCCGACGCTTGAGGTGATCTTCTCCGCCGGCTTACCCTTGTTGGCTTCCATGTCCTTCGCCAGTGCGGCCTTCCACTTCTCCTCCATGATGTCGAAGGCCTGCTCCCAGCTGACCGGGGTGAACTCGCCGTTCTTGTTGAACTTGCCATCTTGCATGCGCAGCAGCGGCCGGGTGAGGCGGTCCTTGCCGTACATGATCTTCGACAGGAAGTAGCCCTTGATGCAGTTCAGGCCGCGGTTGACCGGGGCGTCCGGATCACCCTGGGTGGCCACCACGCGGCCATCCTTGACGCCGACGAGGACACTGCAGCCGGTGCCGCAGAAGCGGCAGGGCGCCTTGTCCCAGCGGATGACGTCCTTGGATTTCGCCAGAACAGCATTGGCAGCAGGCACCGTGATACCGGCCGCGGCAGCGGTGGCAGCAATCGCATTTGACTTGATGAAGTCACGCCGGGTGATGGTCATGACAGTGTCTCCTCTAACTGGCTGTCTTCTTCGAATTGGTGGTAGATCATCGATGTGGAAATCACACCGGGGACCTCGTTGAGTTTCTCGACCGTATCTGCGAGCGCCCGGTCGCTGGCGCTCTCGACGGTGACGACCATGCGGCCGTCTTCATTGGCTCCATGCACCTCGAGGCCGGCAATCGTCAACAGCCGTTCGCTGACCGACGCGATATTCTCCGGCCTCAAACGGACCAGTACGCCACTGATGTTCACGGTTGTTGACCCTCCTGGCTGTGGTTCTCTGAAAGACGAATCGCCCCCGTCGGACATGGCCCGACACAGGCGCCGCACCCGGTGCACTGCCCCGCCTCCACATGAGGCCTGGAGACCGACCTGAGCACGGGTATGAAGCGAATGGCCGCGTACTCGCACTGCTCGCCGCAGACACGACAGTCGACCCCGCGACTGGCAAGGCAGCCGTCATCGATGATCAGGGTCAGCATCCAGGGCGGCCACTCGGTATCCGGCCCCAGCGCGCCGTGTGTACAGGCACGGACGCAGGCACCGCAGAAGGCGCAGCCATCCGTGCTGAAATCAACTTCGGGATATTGGCCTGAGCCGGCCTTGAGAATGTTTTCCTGGCAGGCGGTGATGCAATCCCCGCAACGGTCACAACGGGCAAGGAAATCGGCCTCCGCCATGGACCAGGGTGGGCGTATGGGCGTAGAGCCGTGCTGGATATCACCGCTCAGAAACTGCCGTCGCGAGATCTCATGCGCCATTGCATGACTCCAAACTCTGATGGCACCCAGTCTGACGTGGAACGGGTAAATCTCCTTGACGTAAATCAAGACACCCGCGTATCCCCATGACCGACAGAATTCACCGGGCCGTTGTCAGCGGGTCGCCGGAAAGATTGGTCAAGTGCTGAAGCGGGATTTTTTCAGGCGACCCGGGTAAGCTTTCGGCCATACGACAAACGACGCCGGAACCCTGTATCCCATGGGCGCCTTTCTGAAGTCCCTGCTCGAAAGCGTGCGCGACCTGCTGCCGATCGTGATCGTGATCGCCTTTTTCCAGCTGGTGGTGCTGCGCCAGCCCATTCCCGATTTTCTCGATATCCTGCTCGGCATCCTGTTCGTGGTGCTGGGGCTGACCCTGTTCGTGCGCGGCCTGGAGATGGGGCTGTTCCCCATCGGCGAGAGCATGGCCTATGCATTCGCCCGCAAGGGCAGCCTGTTCTGGCTGCTGGGCTTCGCCTTTGCGCTGGGCTTTGGCACCACTATCGCAGAGCCGGCCCTGATCGCGGTGGCCGACGAGGCGGCCGCAGTGGCCGCACTGGACGGCATGATCGAAGACGTCCCACAGGCTCGCGAGGATTATGCCTTCGGCCTGCGGCTGACCGTGGCGCTGTCTGTGGGTCTCGCCATCCTGCTGGGCGTGCTGCGCATCATCAGGGGCTGGCCGATCCAGTACCTGATCATCGGTGGCTATGTCGGCATCATCATCATGACCGCCTTCGCCCCTGAGGAGATCATCGGTATCGCCTACGACTCGGGCGGGGTCACCACCTCCACCATCACCGTACCCCTGGTCACGGCACTGGGCGTCGGGCTGGCCTCTTCCATCAAGGGACGCAATCCCATGGTGGACGGCTTCGGCCTGATCGCCTTTGCCTCGCTGACGCCGATGATCTTCGTCATGGCCTACGGCATGGTGATCTGATGGAGCGCCTGTTCGAACTGGGCCAGACCTTCCTGGCGACCATCCTCGATGTGCTGCCCATCGCGGCCATCCTGTTCGGCTTCCAGATCGTCGTGCTGCGACGGGCCGTGCCACACCTCAGGCAGGTCCTGCTCGGTTTCTTCTACGTCCTGCTGGGGCTGGCCTTCTTCCTCGAGGGACTGGAGATGGCGCTGTTCCCGCTCGGTCGCCTGATGGCTCACCAGCTCACCGATCCCGTCTTCATCGCCGGTGCCGAGTCGGCGCTGGCGCTGGTGCAGCTGCACTGGTGGGACTACAAGTGGGTGTATTTCTTCGCTTTCGCCATCGGCTTTTCCACTACCATCGCCGAGCCTTCGCTGCTGGCGGTGGCGATCAAGGCCAGCGAGGTCTCGGGCGGTGCCATCGGTGTCTGGGGCCTGCGGGTGGCGGTTGCCATCGGCGTCGCCATCGGCATCGCGCTGGGAACCTACCGCATTGTCAGCGGCACACCGCTGCACTGGTACATCATCACCGGCTACGTCGTGGTAGTCATCCAGACCTTCTTTGCACCGAAGACGATCATCGCACTCGCCTATGATTCCGGCGGGGTGACGACATCGACGGTGACCGTGCCGCTGGTGGCGGCGCTGGGCCTCGGCCTGGCGAGTACCGTCCCCGGCCGCAGCCCGATGCTCGATGGCTTTGGCCTGATCGCCTTTGCCAGCCTGTTTCCCATTATCACGGTGATGGCCTATGCCCAGTTGTCCGCCTGGTGGGCTCGGCGTAATCACCCTGCCGAGGAGAATTCCTGATGCACTTCAAACTGATCGTCGCCTTCGTTCAGGATGACAAGACCGACAGGGTGATGAAGGCCGCACGCGAGGCCGGCGCAACCGGCGCGACTGTCATCAACCACGCCCGCGGCGAGGGACTGAAGGTGTCGAAAACCTTCTTCGGCCTGACCCTGGAAACCCAGCGCGACGTGCTGCTGTTCCTGGTGGAGGAGCATCTCAGCCGCGAGATCCTCGAGACCATCGCCGCCGCGGGAAAATTCGAGGAGGACCCCGGCTCCGGGATCGCCATCCAGATCGATGTCGAGGACGCCGTCGGTGTCACTCAGCAGGTCGCCACACTATGCCCCCTGGTGGAGGAGGAGCTATGAGCGCAGCAAAACTGATACGTGTCCGCGAGGTCATGAAGGAGCAGTTCGACATGGTCGACGGCATGGACACCGTCACCGATGCCCTGAAAAAGATGAAGCACACCGAGACCAAGACCCTGATCGTCGACAAGCGGGATGAAAACGACGAGTACGGCATCGTGCTGCTGTCCGACATCGCCAAGGAGGTGCTGGCCAAGGACCGGGCGCCGCAACGGGTCAACATCTACGAGATCATGAGCAAGCCCGTCATCTCGGTGACGCCGGACATGGACATCCGCTATTGCGCCCGGCTGTTCGAGAACTTCGGCCTCACCCGTGCGCCGGTGATCGACAACGGCCAGATCGTCGGCATCGTCAGCTTCACCGACATCGTGCTCAACGGGCTGGTCGCGCGCCTCTAGCCCGGCGCCGTTTTTTCAGCCGCCCTGCCCAGCGGGTATAATCGGCGGCTTTTCCGATCCGAGGCCCCGACCCATGGAACTCAGCCCACTGACCGCCGTTTCACCCATCGATGGCCGCTATGCCGGCAAGACCGCTGCGCTGCGCGCCATCTTCAGCGAGTACGGACTGATCCGCCACCGGGTGCTGGTGGAGATTCGCTGGCTGCAGTCGCTGGCAGACAACCCCGGGATTGGCGAGGTGCCGCCGCTTTCCGGGCATGCTCGCAAAACGCTCGACGACATCGCCGCCAATTTCAGCGAGGCCGATGCGCAGCGGGTCAAGAAGATCGAGAGCACCACCAACCACGACGTCAAGGCGGTGGAGTATTTCCTGAAGGAGCGCATCGCCGGCAACGCCGAACTGGAGGCGGTGAGCGAGTTCATCCACTTCGCCTGCACCTCGGAAGACATCAACAATCTGTCGCACGGCTTGATGCTGAAGGAGGGCCGCGGCCAGGTGCTGCTGCCGCAGATGGATGCGCTGATCGCCGATCTGCGTCACCTCGCCCATGAGCATGCCGACAAGCCCATGCTGTCGCGTACCCATGGCCAGCCCGCCTCCCCCACCACACTCGGCAAGGAGATCGCCAACGTGGTGCACCGGCTGAGACGCCAGCGCGAGGAGGTGGCCCAGGTCGAACTGCTGGGCAAGATCAATGGCGCGGTGGGCAATTTCAACGCGCACCTCGCCGCCTACCCCGAGGTCGACTGGCCGGCGCACGGTCAGGCCTTCGTCGAGTCACTGGGACTGACGTGGAATCCCTACACCATCCAGATCGAGCCCCATGACTACATGGCGGAGCTGTTCGACGCGTTGGCCCGTTTCAACAACATCCTCATCGACTTCTGCCGCGATGTCTGGGGCTATATCTCGGTGGGATACTTCAAGCAGAAAACCGTCGCCGGCGAGATTGGTTCATCCACCATGCCGCACAAGGTCAACCCGATCGATTTCGAGAATGCCGAGGGCAATCTCGGGCTGGCCAACGCCCTGTTCGGCCATCTCGCACAGAAATTGCCAGTCTCGCGCTGGCAGCGCGACCTCACCGATTCCACCGTGCTGCGCAACATGGGTGTGGGCGTCGCCTACACCCTGATCGCCCTCAACTCCGCCATGCGCGGCGTCGCCAAGCTCGAGGCCAACGAGACCCGCCTGCTGGAGGATCTGAACGACAACTGGGAGGTGCTTGCCGAACCGATCCAGACGGTGATGCGGCGCTACGGCATCGACAAGCCCTACGAGAAACTGAAGGAGCTTACCCGTGGCCAGCGGGTCGACCAGGCCGGGATGCAGGCCTTCATCGACGGCCTGGACCTGCCGGATGCCGCCAAGGCGGAGCTCAAGGCCATGACGCCGGCCAGTTACATCGGCAACGCCACAGAGCAGGCGAGACGGATCTGATCGAACCGCCGTCAGAGGGCACGAGCACAAAAAAAGGCCACGCAACTGCGTGGCCTTTTTCATTACGGGCCGTAATGCGGCCCGTGACCGTGACGATCAGCGATCAGTGAGCCCTGATCTCGACACGACGGTTCTTGGCACGACCCTCGCGGGTGCTGTTGTCCGCGATGGGATTGCTCTCGCCCTTGCCGATGACGGTGATGCTTGCCGCATCGATCCCCTTGGAGATCAGGTAGTCGGCTGCAGCCTGTGCGCGGCGCTCGGAGAGCACCAGGTTATAGGCCTCGGCACCCGAACTGTCGGTGTAGCCGATCACTTCGATCTGCTCTTCACCCGGGCTGGCCAGCAGCTTGGCAGCGATGTCATCCAGTGCCGCCTTGGCACCCGGCTTCAGATCGGCGCTGTTGAAGTCGAACTCGCCACCGATCACGTCCAGGGTCACGTTGGCGATGATCTCGCAACCTTCGGCATTCACTTTCGCACCAGCGGTGGTACCGGGGCACTTGTCCTTGTCGTCGGTGACGCCATCGCCATCCGAATCCAGCGGGCAGCCCCTGGCATCGACACTGATGCCGGCAGGTGTGCCCGGGCAGGCATCCTTGCTGTCGACCACGCCGTCACCATCCGAATCGGGTTCTTCCTTCACCGGCACCACGTCGCCGCATTCGGGGAGCATCGCGTCCATGCCGCCTGCCGCCTGCCAGCACTCGCCATAGGCGTTGCGGACAACCTGACCCTGGGAGTCAGTGACGTAACCGGCATTGGCGGCGGGGATGGAGGCCAGCCCCAGGCCCAGTGACAGTGCAGCCGTGGCTGCGGCGAGTTTGTTCTTGACCATGTTCATTGTTTTTACCCCTGATCCAATAGGAGAAAGATGGTGTTGCGCTATCGTCCCGGCATCGAAAGCCCGGGAATGCCGGCGAATATATATCATTTCACCCAACGAAGTATATTAATTCATTATGTGATCCAACGGGGCATGCCAGATAACGGACCGGACGGCGAACCGCAACGGAATCGGCCCTGTCCGATTTGTGATCAGCCGCACAGGCAGGGGGAATCCGGTGCCTCATACTCTCTCCCGACCCGTTGAGAGTCACCCTTCGGTTGTCGGACAACCGTTGCGGATTCTGACTCAGTGTGGATGCCCGTATCGCCTTATCCCCAGCTAGGCGATACGGGTTTTTTTTGCCTGCAGACACCCGCTACACTGGCCTGAGAGCCACACCCGGATCCATCATGCTGCAGCTGCGCTTCCCCGACGACCTCGATGCCGAGGAATTTCTCGCCGAATACTGGCAACAACGCCCCCTGCTGATGCGCGGCGCACTCCCGGCAAACATCGACCCGGTGACAGCGGAAGTGCTCGCCGGTCTGGCCTGCGAGGAGGAGGTGGAATCCCGGCTGGTGCTGGAGCACGGAAACAGCCCCTGGGAATTGCGCCAGGGACCCTTTGACGAGGCCGACTTCGCCGCCCTCCCCGACAGCCACTGGACCCTGCTGGTGCAGGACGTGGACAAACACCTGGAGTCGGTCGCGCAGCTGCTGAAGCCCTTCGACTTCCTGCCCCGCTGGCGCATCGACGACATCATGGCCAGTTATGCCGCTGACGGTGGCTCGGTGGGACCGCACACCGATGCCTACGACGTCTTTCTGATCCAGACCGCAGGACAGCGTCGCTGGCGTATCAGCAGCGCCACCACCACCGAGGCGGACCTCCTTCCCGACACGCAGTTGCGCATCCTCGATCGTTTCGAGGCCGAACAGGAATGGCTGTTATCACCTGGCGACATGCTCTACCTGCCGCCAGGCGTCGCCCACTGGGGCGTGGCCGAGGGGCCCTGCATCACCTGCTCGGTTGGTTTCCGCTCGCCCAGTTCCCGAGAGCTGGCCAGCAGCTGGTGCGAACAGATCACCGCCCAGGCCGATGACGACCTGCGCTATACCGACCCGCACCTCGACCCGGATCAACCTGGTGGCGAGATCACCCCGGAAGCCGTGGCGCGCGCAACCGACCTGCTTGCCGCGGTGCTGGAGCGGGACTCTGCCGAGCAGAGTCGCTGGTTCGGCAGCCTGATGACCGAACCGAAACCACACCTTTGGATCGAGCCCCCCGCCCGCCCGGTTTCGCTGGAAGACCTGGCCGGCCGGCTCGACTCGGGGGAGCGTCTGTTGCGACATCCCTACAGCCGGCTGGCCTATGCCCGCCCCACAGAGCGGCAGCTCGTCCTGTTCGCCGACGGCCAGGCATTCGATGCGCCGCCGGCGCTGCTCGACGCCATCCGCCAGCTGACCCTGCTGGGGCCGCTGGAGGAAGTCCCACACGCACCCTGGCTGAAGGTCCCCGGCGGCAGCGAACTGCTGTGCGAACTCTTCAACCAGGGCACCCTGATCCCCGATGACGCAGACTGATTTTCACATTCGCCAGGCCCACTGGCCCGACGACCGCGAATCCCTGCGCGCAGTGCGCGAGACGGTGTTTGTCGCCGAACAGGGGGTGCCACTGGCGCTGGAGTGGGACGGCACGGATGCCGCCTGCACCCATCTGCTGGCCGAGGATGCCGCCGGCAACCCCATCGGCACGGTGCGATTGCTGCCCGACGGGCATATCGGTCGCATGGCGGTTCTCGCGCCCTGGCGGAGTCGCGGAGTGGGCACGGCGTTGCTGCAGCAGATCCTGCAGGTGGGCGCATCCCAGGGTCTCGAACATTTCGTGCTCAATGCCCAGGCGGATGCCACCGGCTTCTACGAGCGCCTCGGCTTTCACAGCCAAGGACCGCTGTTCGATGATGCCGGCATACCCCACCGCCGAATGACCTACCGGCATGCATAGCCCCAAGGCGACATTGCAAGTCAGCAGGGACCGGGACGGCCTGCGCGATCTGCTGCTGACACTGGCTGGGCATGCCAGGCACCAGCTCGACCTGCTGTTCCACCGGGCCGAGACCCGGCTGTTCGACGACCCGGCGTTCCTGCAGCATCTGCGACAGTTGTGCGTGGGACATCACCGCAACCGGGTGCGGCTGTGCGTGCACGAGACGGATCGGCTGGCACAGCAGTGCCCGCGC
>JANTHH010000026.1 GCA_024762485.1 Chromatiales bacterium | reverse complement strand
ATTTTATCCCAACTGTGCCGTGAGCAGGTGGCTGTCAGTCGCCCTTCACCGGTCACCCTTACCAGTGCACGGCGTAATTGCCGGGAAATAGGTGTCTTGGCTGGTGATCGGCCTGTTGGGGGTGAAGATCTCTCCCTGCGGTCGAGATGACAAGGTTAGAGGTGTCTGGCCTGACGGGGCCGATCACTGCATTCGAGCAGAATAGGGAAGGAAAAACCTGCCTCTCCATAATCTTTGTCATCTCGACCGCAGGGAGAGATCCGGCCGTTGCACACCCGCCCGACTAAGCCGCGGTCACCAGCCGCACCCCGGCGATCCCCAGGGCGATGCGTTCCAGCAGCCGCCAGGGGTCATCCCCGTCCGCCCCCTTGATGGCGGCATCGGTACGCTGGCAGAGTTGCAGCAGGCTGCCCCAGGCCGCCGGCGGCAGCCGTCTCAAGGCCTGTCCCACCAGCGGCTTGCGCTTGTCCCAGACGCGGGCGCTGCGCATCGCCTGCTCTGGCGAGGCGCCGTCGGCCACCTGGCGGGCGATGGTGGCGAGTGCGCGCAGTTCCCGCGCCAGTGCCCACAGCACCACCGGCGGGGCGATGCCCTCGTCACGCAGGCCGCCGAGGATGCGCAGGCAGCGCGTCGCGTCGCCCTGCAGTGCCCCGTCCACCAGGGTGAAGACATCGAAGCGGGCGCTGTCGCCGACCGCCTGGCTGAGGCTGTCCAGGTCGACCGGCCCGGGCCCGAGCAGCAACAGCAGCTTCTCGATCTCCTGGCGTGCCGCCAGCAGGTTGCCCTCGATGCGCTCCGCGAGCAGGGCCGCCACCCCCGGGGCCGGCTGCAGGCCGGCGGCGCGCAGCCGCTGTTCGATCCAGCGCGGCAGTTGCGCGGCCTCGATGGGCCAGATCTGCACCACCACGCCGAGCTGGTCGATGGCCTTGAACCACTTACTGTTCTGCTGAGCCTTGTCGAGCTTGGGCAGGGTCAGCAGCAACAGGGTGTCGGGTGGCGGGTCGGCGCAGTAGGCGGCCAGCGCAGCGCCGCCCTCGCGCCCCGGCTTGCCCGAGGGCAGGCGCAGGTCGATGATCTTCTGTTCGGCGAACAGTGACAGGCTGTTGGCCTCGGCGGCCAGCTGGTTCCAGTCGAAATTGGCGGCGGCCTCGATCACCTCGCGGTTGGCATACCCGGCCGCACGCGCTGCGGCGCGCACTGCATCGGCCGCCTCGCCCAACTGCAGCGGCTCGTCGCCACTGAGCAGATAGACCGGGGCCAGCCCGTCGCCGAGATGTGTCTGCAGCTTGGGCAGCGGGATGCGCATGGTTCAGCCGCCCGCGGCCAGCTGCGCCAGCAACTGACGGATCAGCTGCTGACGCATCTCGGCGCGGAGGGTGTCTTCCTCGTGCCGTTTCGCCAGCAGATGCGTGCCCGGGTCGTAGAGGATGCGCTCCACCCGCACCAGGCGCGGTTCCCCCGCCTGCCCGGTGCCCGCCGGCTGCAGCCGGTAGCGCAGGGATTCCTCCAGCTGGTACTCGACGGCCCGGTTGCGGATGTTGGTGGTGAGCACCTCGCGGCTGCGCACACGGTCACTGATCAGCAGTCGGTTGCCGTCGCCGTCCGTGGTCAGTTCGATTCCGGCCTGCTGCAGCGCCCGCTTGAGTTCGGGGTGCAGCGGGTCGAAGCGGTCCAGGCCGCTGATCTGCAGGGGCGAGAGTGCGCCAAGCGATGGTTGCGTGCCTCGTGGCTGGAAGCCGCAGGCGCCGATCAGCAGGACGAACAGCAGGATGAGCAGGCGGCGGATGGGGTTTCTCATGGCAGACCTTACTTGGCGACGACGTTGACCAGCTTGTTGGGTACCACGATGACCTTCACCACCTGCTTGTCCGCGATGAAGCGCTGCACGTTCCCATCCGCCTGGGCGGCTGCCTCGATGGCGGCCTTGTCCGCCGCGGCAGGCACCTTGATCTTGGCGCGCACCTTGCCGTTGACCTGCACCACGTAGTCGATGCTGTCCTGCACCAGGGCCGTCTCGTCCACCTCGGGCCAGCCGGCATCGAGGATGTCCTCGCCATAGCCGAGTTCGCGCCACAGGTGGTGGGTGAGATGGGGCGCGATGGGGGCCAGCAGGCGCAGCACGATGCCGAGGCCCTCACGGGTCAGCGCCAGATCGGCCGCTTCGTCACCGAGTTTGGTGAGGGCATTGACCATGCTCATGCAGGCGGAGACCACGGTATTGAACTGCTGGCGCTCGAAGTCGAACAGCGCCTTTTTCAACGTGGCGTGGATGTCGTGGCGCACCGCCCGCTGGGGGTCGTCAGAAGGTCCGTCTGCCGTCAGAAGGGTTTGCGCGCTGGCTGCATCGGTGCTGGCCAGGTTCTGCGCCAGGTTCCACAGCCGCTTGAGAAACCGGTGTGCGCCCTCGACGCCCTCGTCGGACCACTCCAGGGACTGGTCGGGCGGCGCGGCGAACATGGTGAACAGGCGTACCGTGTCGGCGCCGTAGCGGTCGATCAGTGACTGCGGGTCGACACCGTTGTTCTTCGACTTGGACATTTTCTCGATGCCGCCGGCGATCACCGGCTGGCCGTCGCTGCGCAGCACCGCGCTGACGGTGCGGCCCTTGTCGTCGCGTTCCACCGCCACATCGGCGGGGTTGAACCACTCCTTCGAGCCATCGGGGTTCTCGCGGTAGTAGGTCTCGGCGATCACCATGCCCTGGGTCAGCAGGCGGGTGAAGGGCTCGTCGTTGGCCACCAGGCCCTCGTCGCGCATCAGCTTGTTGAAGAAACGGGCATACAGGAGGTGCAGCACCGCGTGCTCGATGCCGCCGACGTACTGGTCCACCGGCAGCCAGTAGTTGGCGCGCTCGTCGAGCATGGTGGTGTCGGCATCGGGGCAGCAGTAGCGGGCGTAGTACCAGCTGGACTCGAAGAAGGTGTCGAAGGTGTCGGTCTCGCGGGTCTCGCCGTTGCCCAGGTCATAGAACTCGGGCATGCGCTTCAGCGGTGAACCGGAGCCGTCGACGATCACGTCCTCGGGCAGCACCACCGGCAGGTCGGTCTCCGCACGCACCGAGCCGTCCGGCTCGTTGATCACCGGGATCGGGCAACCCCAGTAGCGCTGGCGTGACACGCCCCAGTCGCGCAGCCGGAAGTTGACCTGCTTCTCGCCCTTGCCGTGCTCGGTCAACCAGGCGGCGATGGCATCGACGGCGGCCTCCGAGGGCAGGCCATCGAAGGGGCCGGAGTTCTCCAGCACGCCCTTCTCGGTGTAGGCGGCCTGTTCGATATCCACCGGCGAGCCATCCGTGGGGAAGATGACCTGCCGGCGCGGGATGCCGTATTTCTCGGCGAACTCCCAGTCGCGCTGGTCGTGGGCAGGCACGGCCATCACCGCGCCCGAGCCATAGCCCATGAGCACGAAGTTGGCGACATAGACCGGTACCCGCTCGCCGCTGACCGGGTGGATGGCGTCGATGCCCAGGGCATGGCCCTTCTTCTCCATGGTCTCGATCTCGGCCTCGGAGACGCCGCCGCGTTTGCACTCGTCGATGAAGGCGGCCAGCTGCGGGTCGGATTCGGCGCGGTGCAGCGCCAGCGGGTGTTCCGCGGCCACCGCCACGTAGGTGACGCCCATCAGGGTGTCGGGTCGGGTGGTGAAGATGCTCAGCTTGTCACCGACCCCGGGATAGGGGCCGCCGGCCAGGCCGAAATCCATGCGCACGCCCTCGGAGCGGCCGATCCAGTTGCGCTGCATGGTGCGCACCTGCTCGGGCCACTGGTCCAGCTTCTCCAGATCGTCGAGCAGTTCCTGGGCGTAGTCGGTGATCTTGATGAACCACTGCTCGATCTCGCGCTTCTCCACCAGCGCGCCGGAGCGCCAGCCCCTGCCGTCGATCACCTGCTCGTTGGCCAGCACGGTCTGGTCCACCGGGTCCCAGTTGACCGTGGCCTTTTTCTTGTAGGCCATGCCCCGGTCCATCAGGCGGGTGAACAGCCACTGCTCCCACTTGTAATAGTCGGGGTCGCAGGTGGCCAGCTCGCGGTCCCAGTCGTAGCCGAAGCCGAGACGCTTCAGCTGTTCCTTCATGTAGGCGATGTTCTCGCGGGTCCACTTCGCCGGCGGCACGCCATGCTTGATGGCGGCGTTCTCTGCCGGCAGGCCGAAGGCGTCCCAGCCCATCGGCTGCATCACGTTCTTGCCCAGCATGCGCTGGTAGCGGGCGATGACATCGCCGATGGTGTAGTTGCGTACATGACCCATGTGCAGCCGGCCGCTGGGGTAGGGGAACATGGACAGGCAGTAGAATTTCTCGCGCGTGGGGTCTTCGACGGCCTTGAAGGACTGCTGTTGTGTCCAGTGGTCGCGGGCGCGTTGCTCGATATTGGCGTGGTCGTAGGTCTGGGTCATGGCGGTGATGGTCTGCAGGCGTTCAATCGGTCAAGGATACCGCACGCAGCGGGTGGGCCGCGATAGCGATCCGGGCGTCAACACCTGTCCTGTCATCGGGGTCTGGATGTTGTAGGCTTGGCCCGATACCTGATTCACGACAGCCCGACCAAGCCAGCACCCGATGAACATCGACCGTCCCGAAGACTGCCTGCAACTGCTGGAAAACGCGGAATTCATCCCTTGGGAGGCGGATCCCGTCAGCTGGCAGTTCATCTATGTCGGGCCACAGATCGAGGCCTTGCTGGGATACCCGCGGGAGGATTGGGGGCAGCCGGGGTTCTGGCTGGAGCATATCCACCCCGAAGACCGCGACTGGGCACCACTGTTCTGCCAGCAGCACACCGAGTCGGGAAAGAATCATGTGTTCGAGTACCGGATGGTGGCCGCGGATGGCCGGGTGGTATGGCTGCGCGATTCGGTGCAGGTGCGTACCCGTGCCGATGGCAGCCAGGTGCTCAGCGGCATCTTTCTCGATGTCACCGAGCGGAAAGCGGCGGAGGTGGCGCGGGCATCTGCTGTCGAGGCGCGGGCGCGGCGTGACGCGGAGAAGATGCGTCGCAATGCCCAGTTCGCCGCCATCTTCAATTCCATCACCGATGCCGCGGTGTTCGCTGACCTGGAACGGCGCATGACCCTGCTGAACCCGGCGGCGCTGGCGTTGTTCGGCTACCCGGAGGAGGCGCTGATCGGGCGCCGGACCGAGATGCTGTATGCCTCGGGCGACGACTACCACCTGCAGGGACAACGCCGCTTCAGCCGCGATGCCAACGACGATCAGGCGCCGGTGACCGAGGTGCGTTACCGCCGTCGGGACGGTAGCGAATTCTGGGGCGAGACCCTCGGGGTGAAGGTGCGTGATGACGAGGGCGAGGTGGTCGGCTACCTCGGCCTGATCCGCGATGTCACCAGTCGCCATGAGGCAGAGGCACGGATGGCACGCCTGTCCAATGCACTGGAGCAGAGTGCGGAGGCGGTGTGCATCACCGATCCCCAGGGCTGCATCGAATACGTCAATCCCGCCTATCAGGCCATGACCGGCTATCAACGTGACGAGGTCGTGGGGCGTAATGCCGGGCATCTGCGCTCGGGTTATCACGACGATCATTTCTACGAGCAGATGTGGGCAAAGCTCAAGCGTGGCGAGGTGTTCGAAGGTGTGCTGGTCAACCGCCGCAAGGGGGGCGAACTCTATTACGAGGAAAAGACCATCACCCCGGTGCGTGGGGAGGATGGCGAAATCGATTATTTCGTCGCCACCTCCAAGGACATTACCCGGCGCATGGAGACGGAGGAACAGTTGCAGTACCTGGCACATCACGATGTGCTCACCGGCCTGCCCAATCGCGCACTGTTTCACGATCGTCTCGACCATGCACTGAATCAGCGCGCCGAACACGAGGGGCTGATCGCGCTGCTGTTCCTCGACCTCGACAGGTTCAAGGTCATCAACGATACCCTTGGCCATGATGTCGGCGACCGCCTGCTGCAGGAGTTCGCCCGGCGGCTTCGCGAGTGCATGCGCGAGGGTGACACGGTGGCGCGCCTGGGCGGCGACGAGTTCGGTGTCATCCTCGAACACCTCAACGCGGCGGCGGATGCGGCGACGGTGGCCGGCAATATCCTGCAGGCACTGGGCACCCCCTTCGTCGATCAGGACAACACCCTGTTCGTCACCACCAGTATCGGTATCAGCCTCGCGCCACAGGACGCACAGGACGCCCGCAGCCTGCTCAAGAATGCCGACATCGCCATGTACCGTGCCAAGGAGACGGGTCGCAACACCTTCCGTTTCTATGCCGCCGACATGGGGGTAGAGACCAGTACCCGGCTGGCCCTGGAGACGGACCTGCGCTATGCCCTGCAGCGTGACCAGTTCGTGCTGCACTACCAGCCGCAGATCGATCTGGAACGCGATGCTGTGGTCGGTGTCGAGGCGCTGCTGCGCTGGCAGCATCCCCATCTCGGGCTGCTCGGACCCGATCGTTTCATCGATATCCTGGAGGAGACCGGGCTGATCGTGCCGGTCGGCGACTGGGTGCTGCGCACCGCCTGCACCGAGGTGGCGCGGGTCTCGGTCGACGGTGAGCCGCTGCAGGTCGCCGTCAACCTGTCGAGCCGACAGTTCTCCAGCGGTGGCATGGTTGAGAGCATTCGCGCGGTGCTGGCGGGCTCGGGCCTGGCTGCCGGGCGGCTGGAGATCGAGATCACCGAGCGTCTGCTGCTGCGTGACGACCGCCATACCCTGGAGGCGCTCAGCCGCATCAGCGACATGGGCATAAGGATTGCCATCGACGATTTCGGTACCGGCTATTCGGCGCTGAGTTACCTCAAGCGCTTCCCCATCGATTGCCTGAAGATCGACCGCAGTTTCATCCGTGACATCATCACGGACCCGGACGATGCGGCCATCGTCGAGGCCATCATCGCGCTCTCGGGCAGTCTCGGCCTGCAGGTGGTGGCAGAGGGGGTCGAGAATGGGGAGCAGCTGGATTTCCTGCGCAGCCAGGGTTGTGCGGTGGGGCAGGGTTTTCTGTTCGGCCGGCCGGGCAGGCTCACCGAGGTGCTCGGCGGCATGGTGAGCATGGAGGATGCGCCGGAATGAGGCGGCGGATGTGCCGGTGCCTCAGAACACGCCGCTGCCGGGCGGATTGCTGCGCTGCAGGCGCCGCAGGAAGGTGGTGAATTCCAGCCCCCAGTGCTGCTCGGCACGGTGGCTGCGCGTCGCCATCTCCTGCAGCGCCGGCACCTCTTTGAAGGCAAGAATCATAACGTTTTCGTGCTGAGGCACCGGCAGACACAGGGTGCGCCGGTCGAATACCTGGCGGATGCGTGACAGCGCCCGGCTGAATCGCTCGGCATCGTCGGCGATCCAGTTCAGGGTGAGCACCCCCTGTGCGCTCAGGTGCTGCCGGCAATGGGCGAGAAAGCCGGTCGATGCCAGCCAGTCGGGCGAGGCCGCATCCTGCTCCAGGTCCAGCAGGATGAAGTCGGTGTCTGCCGCGCCGTCGCGGGCGAGGTGATCGCGGATGTCCGCCACCTCCAGGCGCCAGCCGCTATGCCGGTCGGGGAAGTCGAACCAGCGGCGGGCCAGTCCGGCCACCTCGCTGCTGGCCTCCACCGCGGTCCCCGCGATACCCGGATCCCGGGCATGGAACCAGCGGGCGATCGCACCACCGCCGCAGCCGCCGAGCAGGACCCGCCGAGGCGGATCGACGAACATCAGGTGGGCGAGCATGGCGCGGTTGGCTGCCAGCGGCAGACGGCCGGGCAGGGTGGTGTCGATGGTGGACTGGGTGATGCCATTGCCGAAATGGAGCTGCCGCAGGCGCCCCTGCTGCTCGACGATCAAGGGACCGTCTGCACCGTCGATGCGCTGCAGCACCCGCGGAGGCATCAGACCAGGAACAGGCTGGCCAGTCCGAGGAAGGCAAAGAATCCGACCACGTCGGTGACGGTGGTCAGCAGCACCCCGCCGGCCAGGGCCGGGTCGATGCCCATGCGCTCCAGCAGCAGCGGCAGCAGCGCACCGGTCAGGGCGGCGAATACCAGATTGATGATGATCGCCGCGGCGATCAGCACGGCCAGCGGCAGGCTGTCGAACCAGAGTCCGGCGATCAGTGCCACCACCGAGGCCCACAACAGGCCATTGAGTGCGCCGACAGCCAGTTCCTTGATGATCAGTGCCCGGGCGTTCTTGTGCGAGAGTTGTCCCAGGGCGATACCGCGGATGGCGATGGTCAGGGTCTGCGTGCCGGCGATGCCGCCCATGCTGGCGACGATCGGCATCAGCACCGCCAGCGCCACCACCTTCTGCAGGGTGTCCTCGAACTGGCCGATCACCCAGGAGGCGAGCAGTGCGGTCAGCAGGTTGATGCCCAGCCAGACCGCGCGCCGGCGGGTGCTGGAGAGCACGGGGGCAAACATGTCCTCGTCCTCGGACAGGCCGGCCTGGCCCATGAATTGATGCTCGCCCTCTTCGCGGATCACGTCGACCACGTCGTCGACCGTGATCCGGCCAAGCAGGTGGCCCTGATCGTCAACCACCGGGGCCGACAGCAGGTCGTGTCGTTCGAAGCGACGGGCCACCTCGTTGGCCGGCGTTTTGGCAGGGATCGGCTTGACGTCCAGCACCATCACCTCGGCGACGGTCTCCTCCGGGTCATGGGTGACCAGGTCGGACAGGCGCAGCACGCCGAGATACTCGTCATTGCGGTTGACCACGAACAGCAGGTCGGTGTCCTTCGGCACGTGACCAAGGCGGCGCAGGTAGCGCAGCACCACGTCCAGGGTCACCTCCGGGCGCACCGTCACCGTGTCGGTGTTCATCAGGCCGCCGGCGGTGTCCTCCGGGTAGGAGAGCACGCTCTCCAGCCGCTTGCGGCGCTGGCTGTCCAGCGAATCGAGGATCTCCCGGGTGATGGTGCTGGGCAGGTCCTGGATCAGGTCGGCCAGGTCATCCAGGTCGAGGTTGTCGGTGGCGGCGAGGATCTCGTCCGCGTCCATGCGGCGGATCAGGTCATCGCGGACATCGTCGGTGACGTCGAGCAGGATCTCGCCGTCCTGGGTCTCGTCCACCAGTCCCCAGAGGATCTCGCGCTCGGTCTGCGGCAGGGACTCCAGCAGGTGGGCGATCTCGCCCGGTGCCAGGGTCTTGAGCAGGCGGCCGGCACGGCGCAGGGCGCCGGAATCGAGGATTTCCTGGAACTGTTCCAATCGATCATGCGGCGGTGTTTCGGCGGGCTGGCTCATGATCGGTGCGGCGACGGGGTGGCGGTGATGGCCTTCAGTGTAGCAGCGGGTCGTATCGAATGGCAGCAGGAAAGCCACTGAAATTCAGCAGCTTGTGCATTTTTTCGGTGAACAGGTCGAGGTTCTGGCGAGGGGCTCAGTGCAGCAGGTGCTGGAGCTGCCGGGGGTCGGTGCCCTGGGGAAGTTGTTTCAGCAGCTGTTCGCAGCGGGGCGTGAGGGTGGCGATGTCGAGTTCGCGCAGGATACGTTTGGCATCGAGCAGCTGGCCGGCCTGCATGCTGAAGCGGCGCAGGCCGAGACCGGCCAGCAGCGGCACATAGAGCGGGTCGCCGGCCATCTCGCCACACATGCTCACCGGGATGCGGTGTGCCTGGCCGGCATCAATCACGGTCTTGATCAGCTGCAGCACCGCAGGGTGCAGCGGGTCGTAGAGATAGTTGACCTCGTCGTCCACCCTGTCGATGGCCAGGGTGTACTGGATCAGGTCGTTGGTGCCGAGCGAGAGAAAGTCCAGTTCCTCGGCGAAGCTGTGGGCGGACAAGGCGGCGGCGGGCACCTCGATCATCCCGCCCACCGGCAGCGCGGGGTCGAAGGCGATACCCTCGCGCTCGAGGTCGCGCATGCAGTCCTCGATCATCGCCCGGGCCTGGATGGCCTCCCAGACATTGGTCAGCATGGGGATCATCAGCCGTACCGGGCCGAGGGCGGAGGCGCGCAGGATCGCCCGCAGCTGCGGGCGGAACAGGTCCGGCTCCTTGAGGCAGAGCCGGATGGCGCGCAGTCCCAGCGCCGGGTTGTTGGCGCCGATGCCGGCGGTGCCGTCGACCTGCTTGTCGGCACCGAGGTCGAGGGTGCGGATGGTCACCGGCAAGCCGTCCATGCCCTCGACCACCGCCCGGTAGGCCTCGAAATGCTCCTCCTCGTCCGGTGCCGTAGCGCGGTTCATGTAGAGGAATTCAGTGCGGTAGAGGCCGATGCCGTCGGCGCCGTTGGCGCGCACAGCGGCGACATCCTCCGGCAGTTCGATGTTGCCCAGCAGGCTGAATTCGACCTGGTCGCGACTGCGCGCCGGTTCGCTGATCAGTTGCTGCAGAGCGAGGGCATGGCGACGCTGCGCATCCTGCAGCCCCTGGAAATGGGCCAGGGCCGCCGCGTCGCAGTCGGCGAGGACGACCCCGTGGCGGGCATCCAGCACCACGGTCTCGTGGTGCCGCAGGCAGCTGCCGGCACCCCGGGCGCCGACAATGGCGGGAATGCCGAGGCTGCGGGCAAGGATGGCGGTGTGTGACATGGGGCCGCCGAATTCGGTAATGAAGCCGGCGATGCCGCGCTGCTTCATCAGGATCGCGTCCGCCGGGGTGATCTCGTCGGCGAGCACGATGTGGCCACTGAGATCGGCCGGCTCTTCATCGGTCTGCTGCAGCAGGGCCTTGAGTATGCGCCGGGTGACGTGCTGGATATCGTCCTTGCGTGTGCGCAGGTAGGGATCGTCCATCTCGTCGAACACCCGCATCAACTCGTCACGGCGATGCTGCAGTGCCCACTCGGCGCTGAGGCCCTCGCTGCGGATCAGCTCCAGCGGCCCTTCGGTGAGGGCGCGGTCCTCCAGCATCAACAGATGGGTATCGATGAACTCGCTGATGTCGCTGGAGGTGGAGGCGGGGATCTGTTCGCGGATGGAACGCAGCTCGGCACCGGCCTGGTCGACGGCCTCGCGGTAGCGCTGCAGTTCCGCCTCCAGGTCGCCGCCGTGCCGGCTGGGGGTTTCCAGGGGGTCGGTGCCGTGGCGCACCCGGTGGACGGGTCCGATCGCGACCCCGAGTCCTGCGTTGACGCCGATGCCAACGCAGGCGATGGTCATTCGCCTTCCCCGAAGCGGTCCTCGATCAGGGAGACGATGGCGGTCATCGCCTGATCCTCGTCCTCGCCCTCCACCTTGAGGGTCAGCATCGTGCCCTTGCTGGCGGCGAGCATCATCACGCCCATGATGCTCTTGCCATTGACCTCGTCGCCCTGCTTGTCGAGCAGTACGGTCGAGGCATAGGCGCTGGCGGTGTTGACCAGTCGGGCGGCGGCACGGGCGTGCAGACCCAGCTTGTTGATGATGGTGATCTCGCGTTGCAGCATGCGGTGGCTCCCCCTTGCCGGATGTTCAGTCCTGCGCACCCGGTGCGTGTCTGAGGATACCGCGAATCCCGCCGTCTGCCACCTTGTGGCTGAGGCTTTCCAGGTTCTCCGCCGGGTAGTTGAACAGGCGGATCAGCATCGGCAGGTTGAGCCCGCTGACGACGATGCCGTGATTGTGTTCGGCCAGGCCACTGGCGATGTTGCTGGGGGTGGAACCGTACAGGTCGGTGAGGATCAGCACCCCTTCGCCCTGTTCGAGCCTGTCGAAGCGATGCTGGGCCTGGGCGGCGAGCTGGGTGGGGTCGGCGCCGGCGGGGATCTCCAGGCAGGTGGTCTGCAGCGGGCAATAGCCGAGGATGCGAGTGGCGGTGTGCAGCATGCTGCTGCCGACGCCGGGGTGGGTGATGATGAGGACGCCGATGCTCATGCCAGCTCGCGGTGCTGCTTGAGCACCTTGCGACCGTGCTGCAGGAAGTGCTCCGTGATCTGTTCCACCAGATACACCGAGCGATGCTGGCCGCCGGTGCAGCCGATGGCGACGGTCAGGTAGCTGCGGCCCTCCGATTCGAAGCAGGGGATCCAGTGGTCGAGGAAATCGATCAGCTGCTGGCGCAGTGCCTGCACTCTGGGGTCGGCGGCGAGGAACTCGGCCACTGGCTCGTCCCTGCCGGTGAGGGGGCGCAGTTCCGGCTGCCAGTGGGGATTGGGCAGGCAGCGTGCATCGAACACGAAGTCGGCATTGCGCGGCATGCCGTGCTTGAAGCCGAATGACTCGATGGCCAGCGACATCTGCTGGCGCTCGCGGCCGGCCACCCGCTGCTGTACCAGTCGGCGCAGTTCGTGGATGTGGGTGCGGCTGGTGTCGAAGCGCAGGTCGGCGGCGCTCATCAGCGGGCCGAGAAGCTCCCGTTCCAGGGCGATGGCCTCGGCCAGGTTGCGTTGGGCGTCGGTCAGCGGGTGACGCCGCCGGGTCTCGCTGAAGCGCTTGAGCAGGATCTCGTCCTCGGCCTCGAAGTAGAGGATCTCGCAGTCCATGCCGGCCCCGCGCAGCTGCTCTATCAGTGGCGGCACCAGGTTGAGATCGTTGGCCGGGTTGCGCGCGTCGATGCCGATGGCGATACGGTCGTAGTCGTTATCGGGATGGTCGAGCAGATCCTGCACAAAGGCCTGCAGCAGATTGACCGGCAGGTTGTCCATGCAGTAATAGCCCTGGTCTTCGAGGGCATTGAGGGCGCTGCTCTTGCCGGAGCCGGAGAGGCCGGTGACCACCACAAGTTGTTTGCTCATTGCCGGGCTGAATCTGTGGCTGGAGTCTGGAACGGTGGGGGGATTATAGGGGATGGGGCGGGTGCCGGCCTCAGGATTTTTTTCCCTCGTCGATGGCCCGCTGCTGGCGGGCGATGAAGTCCTCACTGGCGCTGTAGCCTTTGAGCTTGAGCATGTGGTTGCGCACCGCGGCCTCGACCATGATGGCCAGGTTGCGACCCGGAGCCACCGGTACGGTGACCTGGGGGATCTGCACGCCGAGCACGTCCCGGGTGCTGTAGCTGCCGGAGAGGCGGTCGATGCCGGCGATCTCCTGCTCGCTCATGCGCCGCAGGTGGACGATCAGGCGCAGGTACTTGTTACGCTTGATGGCGCTGTCGCCGAACATGGAGCGGATATTCAGCAGGCCAAGCCCACGCACCTCGAGGAAATCGCGCAGCAGGGGCGGGCAGCTGCCGTTGAGGATGTCCGGCGCCTGACGGCTGAACTCCGGTACGTCATCGGCCACCAGGCGGCTGCCGCGGGAGATCAGTTCGAGGGCGAGCTCGCTCTTGCCCACTGCCGGCTCGCCGGTCAACAGGACGCCCATGCCCAGCACCTCCAGAAAGACCCCGTGCAGGATCTTTTTCTCGGCGAGGAACAGGGCGGCGTAGTACTGGAGATTGCCCAGCACCCGGTTGTCGGTCAGCGGGGTGGTGAACAGCGGGACCCCGTGTGTATCCGCGAGCCGGATCAGATCGGCATCGGCGGACACACCGTCGGTGAGGAAAAGGGCCGCAGGGCGTGTGGCGAACAGGCGTTCGAGGGTGTTGCGCCGGTTGTCGTCGTCGAGCCCCGCCAGGTAGTCGTGCTCGGCCCTGCCGATGACCTGGATGCGGTTGGGGTGGATCAGGTTGAGGGCGCCAGCGATGTGGTGGCTGCTGCTCTCGTCATTGATGGTGATGAGCGTCCTGTCGCCGCCCTCTCGACCCGCCAGCCAGTCGAGGCGGAGCCGCTCGCGCAGGGCGTTGTAGAGGTCCTGCACCGAGACCCTGGGCTGCATGTTTCAGCCCGCCAGCAGTGCGCGGGCCTGCTCGGGTGTTTCCGTCTGGCGCAGGCGTTCACACAGCTGTTCGTCACTGAACAGCCGCGCCAGGCCCGCAAGCAGTTGCAGATGTTCGTCGGTGGCCTCTTCGGGCACCAGCAGGCTGAAGATCAGGTCCACCGGCTTGTCGTCCATGGCGTCGAAGTCCACCGGCGTTGCCAGGCGGATGAAGGCGCCGCTGGCCGCCTCCACCCCCGGCATGCGGGCATGGGGCAGGGCGACGCCGTTGGTCAGGCCGGTGCTGCCCAGCCGCTCGCGCTCCATCAGCCGTTCGTAGACCGGCTCCGGGTCGATGCTCGACTGGCGGTGACTGAGCAGGCTCGCGGCCTCCTCGAGCACCCGTTTCTTGCTGGTGGCCGGGTTGTCCAGGCTGATGTCTGCGCTGCTGAGCAGCTCGTCGGGCAGCATGTCGGTCTCACTCGGCCTCGAGGATCGGCTTGGCGCCGTTTCCGCGGTGGTGGTTCTTCACTTTTTCCTTGTGCTTGAGGACCTGACGGTCGAGTTTGTCCACCAGGGCGTCGATGGCGGCGTACATGTCCTCGTGGGTGGCATCGGCGAAGATGTCGGCGCCACTGAGGTGGACGGTGGCCTCGGCCTTCTGGTTCAGCTTTTCGACGCTGAGGATGACGTGGACGTTGGTGACGTGATCGAAGTGGCGCTCCAGGCGCTGCATTTTTTCCTCCACGTAGTTCCTGAGTGCATCGGTGATGTCGACATGGTGACCGGTCAGGCTCAGTTGCATAGCTGCCTCCTTGTGAGGGGTTGGCGCCTAGGTCAGGCGCTTGCGTTCGTTCGACGGCGGAATGGCCATCGATTCTCGATATTTCGCGACGGTGCGACGTGCCACCTTGATCCCCTGTTCTCCGAGGATGGTGGCGATCTTGTTGTCCGACAAGGGTTTGTTGGGTTTTTCTGCGGCGATCAGTTTCTTGATCACGGCGCGGATGGCGGTGGCCGAGGCCTCGCCGCCGCTTGTTGTGCTGACATGGCTGGAGAAGAAATATTTGAATTCCAGGGTGCCGCGGGGGGTGTGCATGTACTTCTGGGTGGTGACCCGGGAGATGGTGGATTCGTGCATCTCCAGCGCCTCTGCGATGTCGCGCAGCACCAGGGGTTTCATCGCCTCCTCGCCGTGCTCGAAGTATTCGAGCTGGAATTCGACGATCTTGCTGGCCACCCGCAGCAGGGTGTCATTGCGGCTCTGCAGGCTCTTGATGAACCAGCGTGCCTCCTGCAGATGGTTCTTCAGCGTGGTGTTGTCGGTGCTGTTGTCGGCACGGCGGATCAGGCCGGCGTACTCGCTGTTGACCCGTAAGCGGGGGGCGGTATCCGGGTTGAGTTCGACGCGCCACTGGCCGTTGCGCCGGAACACGAAGACGTCCGGCTCGATGTAGCTCGGCGGCTTGCTGGCCACCGAGGTGCCCGGTCGCGGATTGAGTGAGCGGATCAGCGCATTGGTGCGTTGCAGCTCGCCCTGGTCGATCTTCAGGCGGCGCCGGATCTGGGCCTCGTCCTGGGCGGCAAGCAGGTCGAAATGGTCCTCCACCAGGCGCAGGGCGTTGGCCCGCTCGGGGGTGTCCTCGGGCAGCTGCCGCAGTTGTAGCGACAGGCATTCCCGGAGGTCGCGGGCGGCGACGCCGGGGGGGTCGAAACTCTGGATGCGATGCAGCACGGCCTCGACCTCCTCCACGTCGATGGCCGCCCCCTCTGCCGGTTCCTGGTCCGTGCCATTGATCGCCTCGACGATATCCTCGAGTTCAGCAGTGAAATAGCCGTCCTCGTTGATGGCGTCGATGATGGCGGTGGCAATGGCCAGGTCCTGCTTGCTGAAATGACCGAGGTTGGCCTGCCACTCCAGGTGGGCCTGCAGGGTCTCGTCGCCGGATTGCTGGGACAGGTAGTCGATGCTGTCCTCGCCGCGACTGCTGGCGGCGGTGGGGGTGACCGGGATGTCGTAGAGGTCCTCCCAGGCGGTGTCCACTGGCAGCTCGTCCGGCATTGCCTCGGCCTCGATATTGACCTCCTGCTCGTTGCGACTCTCGCTGAGCGCGGTGTCGCTGGCGCCCTCGGTCTGCTCGCTGCGGGTCTCGGTCCCGGCCTCGGTCTCGCGTTGCCGCACGTCCTCCTCGGTCTCCAGCATCAGGTTGGAATCCAGGGCGTCCTGGATCTCCTGCTTGAGGTCGAGGGTGGAAAGCTGCAGCAGGCGGATCGCCTGTTGCAGTTGGGGCGTCATGGTGAGGTGTTGACCAAGACGAAGCTGGAGGGTTGGCTTCATCGTGTATTACGTCGTCTGTCTTGGTATGTAATTTGTATGTCGATTGCCTGAGTTCATTCTAGCCCAAATCCTCTCCGGCCGTCAGGGCCGTGAGGCGGGGGGTAGTTGACGTGGGTCAAGGGTGATCTCCGGCCCCTACATGCGGAAGTGTTCGCCGAGGTAGACATTGCGTACCTCGGGGTGTTCGAGGATGTGTGCAGCGTCGCCCTGGGTCAGCACCTTGCCCTGGTTGATGATGTAGGCGCGGGAGCAGATGGAGAGGGTCTCGCGCACGTTGTGATCGGTGATCAGCACGCCGATGTCCTGTTCCGCCAGCTGGGCGATGATGCGCTGGATGTCGAGCACGGAGATCGGGTCGACACCGGCGAAAGGCTCGTCGAGCAGGATGTAGCGAGGCTCGATAGCGAGTGCCCGTGCGATCTCCAGGCGCCGGCGCTCGCCGCCGGAGAGGCTGATCGCTGGCTGTTGTTCGAGCTGACGGATGCCGAACTCGTGCAGCAGTTCCTCGGCGCGCTCACGTTGCTGTGCCCGGTCCAGATCCTTGCGCATCTCCAGCACCGCCAGCAGGTTGTCGATCACGCTCAGGCGGCGGAATATCGAGGCCTCCTGTGCCAGATAGCCGACACCGAGGCGGGCCCGTTCGTGCATCGGCAGGGCAGTGAGGTCGGTGTCGCCGATGCACACGCGCCCGCCGTCCGCCGGCACCAGGCCGACCACCATATAGAAGCTGGTGGTCTTGCCTGCGCCGTTGGGGCCGAGCAGGCCGACCACCTCCCCCTGGTCGACGTGGAAGGAGATGCCGTCGACCACGGTGCGGCCGCGGTAGCGCTTGACCAGATCGATGGCGGCGAGCCGGGTCACGGCTTGGGGGCCTCGATGATGATACGCACCCGTTCCTTGCCCTTGGCGGCGCTGCCTGCCTTGACCACGGACTTGACCCGGTCATAGACGATGCGGTCGCTGCTGAAGGAGTCCTTACCCTGGGTCACCCGTGCGTTGCCACTGAAGACGAGTTCCTCGCTGCCGACGTGGTATTCCATGCGGTTGGCCTGGGCGATGATGTCTTCCTTGCCGTCGTCCGGCCGCTGCTTGAAACGTACCGGTTTGCCCTCGGCCACCACCAATGTGGGCTTGCCGCCCTGGTGATGCACGGTGACCCGGTCGGCCTGGATCTCGATGCTGCCTTGGCGCAGCAGCACGTCACCCTGGTAGACACTGACGCCGGCGGCCTCGTTGATGTCGACGCTGTCGGCTTCCAGTTCGATGGGCTGGCGGCGATCGTCGGAGAGTGCGAATGCGCTGCTGCCGGCCAGCAGCAGGATGAGGCACAACCAGGCTTTCAGGGAATTAGCGGGGGACATAGCGTGCTTTGACCTTTGCGAGAAACTTGATGCGGACAGGGGGATGGAGCCAGGCCTGCAGGCCAACGGCCTCGATGCGGTCCGGGCCGCTGACAACGGTAACCCGTTCGCCGGTTTCCGCATAGCCTTCATCGGGGTGCAGCCGCAGATCCCGTGTTTCGAGGTGAAGGGGGCGTGTGTCGTCGGTGGCCTCGCGGTGGATGCTCACCGGTCCGTGCAACAGCACCAGCCCGCCATCTTCGAGGACCTCGCCGGCGGCCGCGCGGATCTCCCACGGTGCGCCCTGATCGTTCGGCAGGCGGAGAT
>JANTHH010000025.1 GCA_024762485.1 Chromatiales bacterium | reverse complement strand
GCGGTGACCGCCGGCACGGCGAGCCAGTAGGCATCGGCCTGCTCGCGCTGCAGCAGATAGCTGGCAAGGGTGATGAAGTGGGGGTGGTCCTCCTCACCGCCCAGACCGGCCGCGATGGCCAGACAGGGCCGGTTGGCCTGCAGGCCCACCAGCAGGGTCTTGCCGGCATCCCCGGCCTGCAGGCGGGCACGCAGATAATCGATGGCGTGCGTGTCCAGGCTCACTGCAGCGGGGGGATCGGGTTGGCACGCTCCCACTTGCCGACCGCTTCGCTGTAGGTCCAGATCTGCCGGTCGGTGATGCGGCGCACCACTTGCTGGTCCTGCAGTACATAGTCGATGGCAACGCTCTGGGTCACCTTGTGCGGCGACAGCTTGCGCGGACCGGAGAGCAGTTCATAACCGGTGACACGGATGTTGTCGAGTCCTGGCGGCACGGTGCTTTGTGCGGCCAGATCGGCCGTGAGGAAGCCGTAGGCCTGGTCCAGCGAGCCCCAGCGGACGACCGCCTCATAGGCATTGAGCGTATCCCGCAGCTTGTTGGCCTCGGAGCGCTCGGCGATGCTCGCCACCTGGCAGGCGGTGAGCAGCAGACAGGTGATTGCCAGAAACGGCCAGCGTGCCTTCATCGTCATCCCCTCGATCGAAATCCGGCACCCATGGTAACCCGTGGGCGCCGGACCTGGATCACACCGGTACGTGTTTCAGCTTCTTGTACATCAGCCCGTAGTAGACCACCGGGATCACCACCAGGGTGAGGATGGTGGAGACCAGCAGGCCGAAGATCAGCGATACCGCCAGGCCGGAGAAGATCGGGTCGTCGAGGATGAAGAAGGCGCCGGCCATGGCGGCAACGCCGGTCAGCACGATGGGCTTCGCGCGCACTGCGGAGGAACGGATCACCGCATCCTCGAAGGCGATCCCCTCGCGCAGCTGCTGGTTGATGAAGTCCACCAGCAGGATGGAGTTGCGCACGATGATGCCCGCCAGCGCGATCATGCCGATCATCGAGGTCGCAGTGAACTGGGCACCAAGCAGGGCATGGCCGGGCATGATGCCAATGATGGTCAGCGGGATTGGCGCCATGATGATCAACGGCACCTTGTAGCTGCGGAACTGGGCCACCACCAGCAGGTAGATCATGATCAGACCGATGCCGTAGGCGATGCCCATGTCGCGGAAGGTCTCGTAGGTGACCTGCCACTCGCCGTCCCACTTGAAGCTGTACTCGTAGGGATTGTCGGGCTGGCTGAAGAACCACTGCGCCGGCCCCTGCTGGTGCTTGACCTCGTCGGAAATCTCGAACAGGCCGTACAGCGGGCTGTCCAGCTCGCCGGCCATGTCGCCGACCACGTAGACCACCGGCAGCAGGTCCTTGTGGTAGATGCTGTACTCGCGGCTGGAATCACGCACCTCCACCAGCTCGGACAGCGGCACCATCTCACCGCTCAGACCGCGCACCTTGAGGGTGAGCGCCTTGTCCAGATCACTGCGATCCGCCTCGCTGTAGCGCAGCCGGATGGGCACCGCGTACTTGAGGTTGCTGCCGTGGATGTAGCCCGCGTCCTCGCCGTGGAGCACGGTGGTCAGCGCCTGCACCACCTTGTGCTGGGGGACACCGAGGCGGGCGGCCTTGGCGCGGTCCACCACCACGATGCGCTTGTCCGACGGATATTCCACCGAGTCATCCACATCGACGATATCCGGTGTCGCCTCGAACACGCTGCGCAGGCTCTTGGCGGTGCGCAGCTGGCCCTTGTAGTCGATACCGTAGACCTCGGCGACCAGCGGCGAGAATACCGGCGGACCCGGCGGCACCTCGACGATCTTGGCATTGCCGCCATAGGCCTGGGCAATGGCCTGCACCGGCTCGCGCACCGACAGGGCCACCGCGTGACTCTTGCGCTCACGATGGTGTTTCTCCACCAGGTTGACCTGGATGTCACCGAGATAGGCGCCCTCGCGCAGGTAGTACTGGCGCACCAGACCATTGAAGTTGATGGGTGCGGCGGTGCCTGCGTAGGCCTGGTAATCGGTCACCTCGGGCACGCCCGACAGGTAGGCGCCGATCTCGCTCAGCACCCGGGTGGTCTGCTCCAGGCTGCTGCCCTCGGGCATGTCCAGCACCACCTGGAATTCCGACTTGTTGTCGAAGGGCAGCATCTTCAGCACCACCAGCTTGAAATAGGCCAGCGACACGGCGCCGCCGATCAGCAGCAGGATGGCGATCAGCAGCAGCCAGCGGTTACGCCAGCCCTTGCGGCCAACCAGGAAGGGGCTCATCAGGCGCCGGAACAGGGTCTCGAGACGACCACCGCCGGCCTGCTCGCTGTGACCGGCGATGGCATGGACGTGCGAGGCCAGCATCTTGTTGGTCATCCAGGGCGTGAACACGAAGGCCACGGCCAGCGAGATCAGCATGCCCATGGAGGCATTGATAGGGATGGGGCTCATGTACGGGCCCATCAGGCCGGTGACAAAGGCCATCGGCAGCAGGGCCGCGATGACGGTGAAGGTGGCGAGGATGGTGGGACCACCCACCTCGTCCACCGCCCGCGGGATGGCATCGAGCAGATTACGCGCCCCCAGCGCGATGTGGCGGTGGATGTTCTCCACCACCACGATGGCGTCATCCACCAGGATGCCGATGGAGAAGATCAGCGCGAACAACGACACCCGGTTGAGGGTGAAACCCCAGGCCCAGGAGGCGAACAGAGTGATGGTCAGGGTGATCACCACCGCCGCTCCGACGATCAGCGCCTCGCGCCAGCCCAGTGCCAGCCACACCAGGATCACCACCGAGGCGGTGGCGAAGACGAGCTTGGAGATCAGCTTTTTCGCCTTGGCGTCGGCGGTCTCGCCGTAGTCGCGGGTCACGGTGCTGTTGACGCCATCGGGGATGAAGGTGCCGCGCAGCTGCTCGAAGCGGTCGATCACCGCACGCGAGATATCCACTGCGTTCTCGCCCGGCTTCTTCGCCACCGCGATGGTCACCGCCGGGGCGGTTCCGGCCAGTTCGACACCCTTCTGCGCCCCCTGCGGACCGGCACCGAGCCAGACATAGGCCTCTGGCTGGTCGGGACCCTCGCTGATGTCCGCGATATCGCGCAGGAATACCGGGCGGCCGTCGTGCAGACCCACCACCAGCTCACCGATTTCACCGGGATTGGTGAGGAAGGTCCCGGCCTGCACCAGGATCTCCTTGTTGTCGGCGGTCAGCTTGATGTTGTCGTTGGTCTGGTTGGCGGCCGTCAGCGCCAGACGCAGGTCATCGAGATCCACGCCGTAGCCGAGCAGGGCCTCGGGGTCGAGGGTCACCCGCATAGCCCGGGTCGGGCCGCCGATGGTGTAGATGTCGCGGGTGCCGGGCACGCGCTTGAGCTCGGTCTCGATGGCATGGGCCACCTGGCCCAGCTCGTAGGCGCCGAACTCGGGCCGGTCGGACCACAGGGTCAGGCTGACGATGGGCACATCGTCGATGCCCTTCGGCTTGACGATGGGCTGCCCCACCCCCAGCCCCTGCGGCATCCAGTCCTGGTTGGAGAATATCTTGGAGAACAGGCGGACGATGGCATCCTCGCGGTTCTCGCCCACCAGGTACTGCACGGTGAGCACCGACATGCCTGGGCGTGACACCGAGTAGACGTGGTCGATGCCCTCGATCTCCGACAACACCTGCTCGGCTGGCGAGCTCACCAGGCTCTCCACCTCGCTGGCGCTGGCACCGGGGTAGGGAATGAACACGTTGGCAAAGGTCACCGCGATCTGCGGCTCCTCCTCGCGCGGCGTCACCAGTACCGCGAACACCCCCATCAGCAGACCCACCAGGGCCAGCAGGGGCGTGATCTCGGTGGCCTGAAAGCGCTCGGCGATGCGCCCTGACAATCCCAGTCTGCTGCTCATATCGGCCTACTCCGCCCGCTGCGCCTTCAGGGCGACGCCGGCGGCCACCGGGTCGATGGCCACCGCCTCGCCCGCGGACAGCCCCGCCAGCACCACCACGCGGCCACCGGGGAGGCCACGGCCGATGCGGATATGGCGCATATGAATCATCCCGTTGTCGCTGATCACGTAAGCGGCCGTCACCTCGGAACGATGGGCCACCGCCGCAGTGGGGATCACCAGAAGACGTTCACTGCCGGTGGTAAAGGCCGATTTGACGTACATGCCGGGGAACAACCCACGCAGCTTGGGTGGCAGCAGCAGACGGGTCTTGAAGGTGTTCGAGCCGCTGTCGGCAAGGGGGAAGACGGTCACCCGCGTCGCCTCGATCCAGTCGCCGCCAGGCATCAGTACCTTGCCCTGTTTCTGTTCGCGCACCGCCGACATCAGTGACTGGGGAAGATCCACCGTGACACGCAGCTGGTCCAGCGAGACGCCACTGATCAGCGGTGTACCTGGCTGCACGGTCTCGCCCACCTCGGCCAGGCGCTGGGTCACCACCCCGGTATAGGGTGCCCGGATCTGGGTGTAGGCATACTGTTCCTGGGCCTGTTTCAACGCGGCCTTGGCCGCCTTTTCCTGCGCCCGGGCGCGTTTCAGGGCAGCGGTGGCGCGATCCATCTCCGACTTGGACACCAGCTTCTTGGCATACACGCCCTCGACCCGCTGGTAGTCACGCTGTGCCTCCTGCAGGGCGGCCTGTGCGGCCTGCAGGTTGGCCTTGGCCTGATCGAGCCGGGCCTTCTGCTCGGTGTCCTTGAGCTGGATGATAACCTGGTCCTCCACCACCAGGTCGTCGACGTCCACCAGGATCTGCTGGATCTGGCCCGAGGTCTGTGCCGACAAAGTACCCCGGTTGACCGCCTCCACCGTGCCGTCGAGCCGGTAGACGCTGGGCAACTCGACCGGTTCGACCAATGCCGATGCGAGGCTGGCCGCCCACGATGGCATGGAAATCAGACTGGCAAAGGCAAGCATCAAGCTGGTACGGAGCAGGGGCATGGTCGTCACATCCTGTTACGTCAATGTTTATTAGAGGTTGCTAATATATCTGCCCGGGGCGTTGCGGGCAACGATCCCGGTGTCACTAAAACCTTGTATTTATAGTGCATAGCCAGGTCACTGTGACCCCTGAACCGGGGCGCGACGGCTGCACGCATGCTACACCAACACCCCTGCAACAGTGACGTACAATCGCTGACCCGCCATGCCCCGTATGCCAGCCGATGACCCCCCACGCCACCGCTCGAGTTCCACTGACTCCTTCACAGGCCATGACATGAGCCTGCAGATCCTGTTCCGGGATGAACACTACATCGCCATCCACAAACCGGCGAACATCCTCGTGCACCGCAGTTGGCTGGCGTCGCGTGACCGCCGTTTCGTGCTGCAGGAACTGCGTGACCAGATCGGCCAGCGGGTCTATCCGGTGCACCGCCTCGACCGCGCCACCAGCGGCGTGCTGATCTTTGCACTGACCCCGGCGGCCGGCCAGCGACTGTCCGCCCGTTTCGAGGCGGGCGAGGTGGCCAAGGACTACCTGGCGGTGGTCCGCGGCTGGGCAGACACGGCGGGTGTCATCGACCACCCGGTGAGGGACCGGGACCAAGGCGGCGCACCGCGCGAGGCAGTGAGCCGTTACCGGCGCCTCGCCCGCATCGAGCTGCCTTTCGCCGTGGACCGCTATCCCAGCAGCCGCTATTCGCTGGTGGCGGTGCAGCCGCAGACCGGGCGGCGCCATCAGATCCGCCAGCACTTCAAACACCTGTCCCATCCGCTGCTGGGCGACACCACCTACGGCAACGGCCGGCACAACCGTTTCTTCCGCGAGCATTTTGCTATCCACCGGCTGTTGCTGCTGGCCCGGCAGTTGGCCTTCGAACACCCGGATTCGGGCGAGAGAATTGTCATAGGAGCAGCGCCGGAGCCCGACTGGTCCCGGCTGCTCTCCCTGCCCGACTGGCAGTGGGAACCGGGTGAACGCCATCCCCTCAGCGATTGACGACGCGCCGGTCCTGTTCGACCACCCGCCCGTAGAGATGCCAGCGGCTGCGCCCGTCACCCTTGGCCCCGTACATCGCCAGGTCGGCGTGATGCAGCAGTGAATCGGCATCATCGCCATGGTAGGGATAGATGGCGAGACCGACGCTGGCCCCCACCCGCACCGCCTGACCCCCGATGTCGAAGGGCTCGGCCAGGCAATCGACCACCTTCTGTGCCGCTGCCTCCAGATCCGCCGCCGCGGTGACATCACACATCACCAGGACGAACTCGTCACCGCTGAGCCGCGCCAGGGTGTCGCTGCCGCGGATGCAGCGTGTCATGCGCGCCACCGCACTCACCAGCAGCTGGTCACCCGCCGCGTGCCCCAGGGTGTCGTTGACCGCCTTGAAATTGTCCAGATCGATGAAGAAAACGCCAGTCAGGGTATCGTTGCGCTGGCTGCGGGCGATCTGCTGGGCCAACCGGTCGAGCAGCAGCAACCGGTTGGGCAGACCGGTGAGGGCATCATGGGTGGCGAGATGCTCATGGTGTGCGGCGTGGCGATGCACCAGGCGCACCACCCAGCCGGACACGCCGAGGCCGATCAACAGGGCCAGACCGGACAGCCCGATGATCAGCCAGGTGGCATGACGCTGCTGCCGGGCGGCCTCGTCCGCCGCCGCGGCTGCTGCATTGTGCTGCAGGCGCTCGAACTCGTCGACCACCGCCAGCACCGCATCCTGCGCCGCAACAGACTTGTTGATCAGCAGGTCGCGCGCGGCACTGCGCTCGCCGTTGCTGATCAGGTCGATGATGCGCCGCTGCAAGGGGACTGCGATACCCGAAAGCCGGCCCTGTCTGGCCAGCAACTCACGCTCCTCGGTGGTCAGCTGCATCGCCAGCAGTTCATTGCGGGCGACAATGAAACGGCCGGCCAGCTGGCGCAGCCGCTCGATCTCGTCGTCCTGTTCAAAGAGGTCATCAGTGAACAGCAGTCGGTAAAGAATCAGGGTCCGCTCGCGCGCCACCTCGCTCATGGTGGCGGCCAGCTCCGCCCGGCCCATGTGCACGCGCACGATGCGGTCGAGCAGCAACTGCTGCTGATGCATCTGCACCAGGCTCACCACCGCCAGGAGGATCATGAGCACGAGGATGCCGGCGAGTCCGTACTTCAGGCCCCGCTGGGAATCTTGCACCGGGTTGTCAGTGGGTGGCGCCAATCTGCATCCTGCCATTCATCGTGTCGCACGCGGCCTTCACCCGCTGGTTCACCCGGGGCGGGCCTGCCTATCCTTCTGTAGCGTGCTTGTGGACAAAAACCTTAGAAACCGCTCAGGCTCTTCACCGGCCTGTTGCGGCGGATTATGGCAGCAATTCGACGGCCATTCCCACTTCCAGAATCCCGTTCCCCTCGTGGACCAGGTTCTGACCGAAATAGATCCTGTTGTCACGACGACGGTAACCGGCAAGGGTGCGCAACGGTTCCGGCGAGCGCTCGCCGGTCGCCGGGTCGATGGTGGGGATGATGCAGCGCGAGCAGGGTTTGACCACGCGGAAAGTGGTCTCGCCGATGCGGATGCGCCGCCAGCCGTCCTCGGCATGGGGCTCGCAGCCACTGACCACCAGATTGGGACGGAAGCGGCGCATCGGCAGCGGCGTCTCCAGTCGGCTGTTGAGGTCGTCCAGCGAGCCCTGCGAGATCAGCAGCAGGGGAAAGCCGTCGGCGAAGCCGACCTGCTCGCCAGGCCGGGCGTAATCCGGATCCACCGGGCGGAGGCTGTCATCGGGCAGATACACCAGCCGGCACGCCTGGCCGAGATAGTCGCTGAACCAGTGATCGGCTTCGGCCGACGGCGCCACGGCCTCGCACGGGTCGCGCCAGATGGTCACCGCCAGCCGTTCCCCGCCTTCGGGCGGACTGGCTGTCGTCAGTGGCGGCATGCCGGGTGCGGCGAATGCAAGTGCGCCATCCTGCGGTAGTGCGTCCACCAGGCTGAGGCGGGACTGCTCACGCTGGGTGATGAAGCGGCCATTCCCATCGACCAGCATCCAGCGACGGTCACCTGCCAGGCCCTTGGCCTCCAGCTCGGCCCGCTGCAGCGGCAGTCCCCGCAACGATTTGACCGGGTGCTGCCAGATCTCGCTGAGGGTTATTTCGCCCATTTACTCAACTTCTCCCGGCCGCGGCCGTAGCAGGCGGAGAGACCCGGACTCGCCGGTCACTCCATCGGTGGCTGTAGCATCCCCCGGGCAACCTACTTTTGACAACCGGCGGACAGGCACACCCATGTCAGAGAACGCGAGCAAGAACCCCGAGGCCAAGGTCGGCGCCTACCTCACCGTGATGGTGAACAACGGCGGTGCCGATCTGTTCCTGCATACCGGCGCCAAGCCGACCATCAAGGGTGGCTTCGGCTTCAAGGTGGTCGACTCGGTGCTGCAGCCGGGCGACACCGAACGCATCCTGCGCTCCATGCTCACCGACACCAAGATGGCCGAATTCGAGGAGAACGGCGAGGTCGACTTCTCCTTCTCCATCAGCGGCGTCGGCCGCTTCCGCGGCAACGGCTTCCGCCAGCGTGGCGATGTCTCCATCGTCATGCGCCACGTCAAGGGCGACATCCCCACCGTCGACGGCCTCGGCCTGCCCCAGGTGCTGAAGAAGCTGGTGGAACAGAAACACGGCCTGATCGTGGTCGCCGGCGCCACCGGCTCGGGCAAGTCCACCAGCCTGGCGGCGATGATCGACCACCGCAACAGCTCCCGCACCGGTCACATCATCACCCTGGAAGACCCCATCGAGTTCATGCACAGCCACAAGAAGTCGCTGGTGGCGCAGCGTGAGATCGGCACCGACACCCTGAGCTTCGAGACCGGCATGCGCGCCGCCATGCGCGAGGCGCCGGATGTCATTCTCATGGGCGAGATACGCGACGCGGTGAGCATGGAATACGCCATCAAGTTCGCCAACACCGGCCACCTGTGCCTGTCCACCATCCATGCCAACAATGCCATCTCCTCGCTGGAGCGCATGCTCAGCTTCTACGACCGTGATGTGCAGGAACAGGAGGCCAAGCGGTTGTCACAGAACCTCCGTGCGGTGGTCTGCCAGCGCCTGGTGCCCTCGGCCGATGGCGGCAAGGTGGCGGCCATCGAGATCCTCATCAACACCCCGCGCATGGCCGACCTCATCGCCAAGCTCGATTACGACAGCATCAAGGGCACCATCGAACAGGGTGCCAACTACGGCATGCTCACCTTCGACCAGGCGCTGTGCAATCTCTACGATCAGGGCCGCATCGCAGACCAGCACGCGGTGGAATTCGCCGAGTCCAAGACCCACGTCATGCAGCACATCCGCTTCCATTCCAGGAAGTCCCAGGGCAAGAGCCTGGCGGACAATCTCTCGCTGCAGGACATCGACGACGACGCCGCACGCGGCTGAGCCGGGCCGCCCCAAAACGGGGCGCGCGTGCCGCCCGTTGGTGCACTCAAAGACTGCTTGGCAGTCGCCATGTTCTTATCCACAATAACCGTCACCGGCATCACGTTTTCGCGCTGATACCGGCGATGGCGCGCGATTCCGCCGCCTGTCAGCCCAGTCAGGATGCAGCCCATGTCACGGTCCCAAGACGAACTCGATCTCCCCCATTGCTCCCCGGTCAGCAACGAACACCTTCAGGATCCACCGCCCCAGGCCATGGATGCCGATGCCGTGTCCGAGGACTTCCGGCACTACTACAGCTACCACCTGGGCCGTGACAAATCCTGCGTCTCCAGCCACTACACCTATGCCGCGCTGGCCCTGACCCTGCGCAGTCGGCTGATGGAGCGCTGGAAGCAGACCCAGCTGGCCTACGATCAGCCCGACAACAAGCAGGCCTACTATCTGTCGCTGGAATTCCTCATGGGCCGCTCGCTGGGCAATGCCATGCTCAACCTCGGCCTGAGCAAGGCGGTGCGCGAGGCCATGACCGGGCTGGGCCTGCAGCTGGAGGAGATGGTGGAGACCGAACCGGACGCCGGCCTCGGCAACGGTGGTCTGGGGCGGCTGGCCGCCTGCTTCATGGACAGCTGCGCCACCCTGCAGCTGCCGGTGACCGGCTATGGCCTGCGTTACGAGTACGGCATGTTCCGCCAGCTGATCGAGGATGGACACCAGCTCGAGGAACCCGATCACTGGCTGCGCAACGGCAACCCGTGGGAGCTGGAGCGGCCCGAGTACACCCAGCGGGTGCAGTTCGGCGGACACACCGAGCGCTACAAGGACCACACCGGCCGCACCCATGTGCGCTGGGTGGAGACCTCCGACGTGCTGGCCGTGCCCTTCGACACCCCGATCCCCGGCTACGAGAACGGCTCGGTCAACACCCTGCGGCTGTGGAAGGCCACGGCCACCGACGAGTTCGACCTGGACGAGTTCAATGCCGGCTCCTATCCCGAGTCAGTGGCGGCCAAGAACGCAGCCGAGCACATCACCATGGTGCTCTACCCAAACGACAGCAGCGAGAACGGCAAGGAGCTGCGCCTGCGCCAGCAATACCTGCTCGCCTCCGCCAGCCTCAAGGACGTGCTGCGCCGCTGGCGGGCGAAACACAACAACGACTTCAGCCTGTTCGCCGAAAAGAACGTCTTCCAGCTCAACGACACCCATCCCACCATCGCGGTGGCCGAGCTGATGCGTCTGCTGGTGGACCGCCACGGGCTCGACTGGGATGCCGCCTGGGAGATCACCCGCAACACCATGGCCTACACCAACCACACCCTGCTGCCCGAGGCCCTGGAACGCTGGCCGGTACGCCTGTTCCGTTCGCTGCTGCCGCGGCTGCTGGAGATCATCCACGAGATCAACGCCCGCTTCCTCAACGAGGTTGCGCGCCGCTGGCCCGGGGACGCCGCACGCCTGCGCCGCATGTCCATCATCGAGGAAGGCGACGACCCGCAGGTACGCATGGCCTACCTCGCCATCGTCGGTAGCTTCTCGGTCAACGGCGTCGCCGCGCTGCACTCCAAACTGCTGGTCGAGGGGCTGTTCCGCGACTTCTATGAACTGTGGCCCCATCACTTCAACAACAAGACCAACGGCGTCACCCAGCGGCGCTGGATGGCATGGTGCAACCGCCCGCTCACCGAGCTGCTCAACGACACCATCGGTGACGGCTGGATCACCGAGCTGTCGCAGCTGGAACAACTGGCCCCCTACGCGGAGAAGGCAAAGTTCCGCAAGCGCTGGCACCAGGCCAAGCGCGAGAACAAGGTGCGCCTCGCCGAGCTGGTGGCCCAGGACACCGGGGTGACCTTCGACCCCGACGCCCTGTTCGACGTGCAGGTCAAGCGCATCCACGAATACAAGCGCCAGCTGCTCAACATCCTGCACGTGATCCACCTCTACGCCCGCATCAAGGCCGGCGACACCGCCGACTGGACGCCACGCTGCGTGCTCATCGGCGGCAAGGCGGCGCCCGGTTACCTGCGCGCCAAGCTGATCATCAAGCTGATCAACAACGTCGCCCGCGAGATCAACAACGACCCCGCCACCGAGGGCCTGCTGCGGGTCGCCTTCCTGCCCAACTACCGGGTCTCGGCGATGGAGGTGATCTGCCCCGGCACCGACCTGTCGGAACAGATATCCACCGCCGGCAAGGAGGCCTCGGGCACCGGCAACATGAAGTTCATGATGAACGGGGCGCTGACCATCGGCACCCTCGACGGCGCCAACATCGAGATCCGCGATGCCGTCGGCGCCGACCACTTCTTCCTCTTCGGCCTCACCGCCGAGGAGGTGGCCGCCGCCCGCCAGCACTACGATCCCAACACCATCATCGCCAACGAGCCACACCTGACGCGGGTGATGGATCTGCTGGAGTCCGGCTATTTCAATCCCTACGAGCCCGGCCTGTTCGCCGACATCATCGGTTCCATCCGTGACCCCCATGACCCCTGGATGACCGCTGCTGACTTCGCCGATTACGTCCGCGCCCAGGAATCGGCCGCCGCGGCCTACCGCGACCGTGAGCACTGGCTGCGCATGAGCATCCTCAACACCGCCGCCAGTGGCTTCTTCTCCACCGATCGCACCATGGCGGACTACAACACCGATATCTGGCGGCTGGAACCGGTGCAGCCGCTTCCGCGGGACTGATCACGCCGCAGGGGATCGCCCGGGTTGCTATGTCGTACAATAGGCGGCTGACAGCAACCCGGGTATCGCCATGTCCACCGCCACCGACCAACTGCCCTGCTGGGTCTACAAGAGCCCGCGCAAGGACGAGATGTATCTCTACCTGGCCCGCGAGGAGGGCTTCGATGACCTCCCCGAGGCCCTGCTCGGCCATTTCGGCACACCGGTCTTCGTCATGGCGCTGACACTGCACGCCGGCCGCCCCCTGGCGCGCGAGGATGTGACGAAGGTGATGGCCAACCTGCGCGAGCAGGGCTTCCACCTGCAGATGCCGCCCGAGCTGACCCCGGACATGTACCACGGCAACGACCTCTGAGACCCCTCCCCATGCGCGAAATCCTGTTGATGAACGTCACCGGCCCGGACCACCCCGGGCTGACCTCGGCGCTGACCGCCGCACTCAGCGAACACGGCACCAACGTGCTGGACATCGGCCAGGCGGTGATCCACGACCACCTCAACCTCGGCATGCTGCTGGAGATCCCGGCAGGCCGGGATTCGGCGCCGATGATGAAGGACCTGCTGCTGCTCGCCCACCACCACGGCGTGCACCTCAACTTCAACGCCATCGACGAGGACAGCTACGAGGCCTGGGTGCACAGCCAGGGGCAGGCGCGCTACGCGGTCACCCTGCTGGGGCGCAAGCTCAGCGCCGCCAATCTCTCCCATGTCGCCGAGGCGGCGGCGCGCCACGGCCTCAACATCGATGCCATCAGCCGGCTCTCCGGACGCTTTTCGCTGCGCGACGACAACCCCCACCAGCGCAGCTGTGTCGAATTCTCATTGCGTGGCGCCAGCGCCGACGAGGATGCCCTGCGCGACGAGTTGCTGAGCATCACCCGCGATGACGAGGTCGACCTGGCCTTCCAGGCCGACGACCTGTACCGCCGCAACCGCCGGCTGATCGTGTTCGACATGGACTCCACCCTGATCCAGTGCGAGGTGATGGACGAGCTGGCCAAGCGGGCCGGTGTCGGCGAGCAGGTGGCGGCCATCACCGAGGCGGCGATGCGCGGTGAACTCGACTTCAACGAGAGCTTCGAGCGGCGCCTGGCCACCCTCAAGGGTCTGGACGAATCGGTATTGGCGGAGATCGCCGCCGAGCTGCCGATCACCGAGGGTGCCGACCGCCTGATCGGCACGCTGAAGAAACTCGGCTACAAGGTCGGCATCCTCTCCGGCGGCTTCGACTATTTCGCCGACACCCTGAAACAGCGCTGGGGGCTCGACTGTGTCTCCGCCAACCAGCTGGAGATTGTCGACGGCAGGCTCACCGGGCGGGTGGTGGGCGAGATCGTCAACGGCGAGGTAAAGGCGCGGCGCCTGCGCGAGATGGCGGCGCAGATCGGCATCGGCATGGAGCAGACCATCGCCGTCGGCGACGGTGCCAACGATCTGCCGATGCTGCGCATCGCCGGCCTCGGCGTCGCCTTCCACGCCAAGCCGGTGGTGCGTGAGAATGCCCGTCATGCCATCTCCACCCTGGGGCTGGACGGCATCCTCTACCTGCTCGGCGTGCGCGATCGCGAGGTGGGCTGATGCGCATCCCGGCACTGGTGCTCGGCGGCGGCCTGCTGCTGTTCCTGCTGATCTGGCTGCTGCTGCCCGCTCCCGAGCAGAATCCAGGTCTGGCGCGCACCGACCTGCCCTGGCAGATCGAGGTCTTCGACGACGGCACCAGCCAGGTCTTCGGGCTGCGTCTCGAGCACGACACCCTGGAGCAGGCGATCACCCGCTTCGGCCCCTACGAGGAACTGGTGCTGTTCGTCGATTCCGCCGGCAACTACAGCCTGGAGGCCTGGTTCGGCAATGTCAGCCTCGGCCCGCTGAAGGCCAAGGTGGTGGCCAGGCTGCAGGCACCGCAGCCTGAACTGGCGGCACTCGCCGGCCGGGCGATCGAGCGCAAGGGCTCGCCCAGCGGCGACTGGAAGCTGTTCCTCGACCCGGCAGACCTGCCCGGCCAGCTGTCACGGCCGCTCTACGCCATCACCTACATCCCCGGCTACGGCGGCCTGGAGGCGGACTTCTTCCGTCAGCGGCTCGGTGAGCCGGCGGCCTGGCAGACGCTGGCTGATGGCGAGGTCCGCTGGTTCTATCCGGACAAGGGGCTGAGCCTGCTGCTCAACCCCCGCGGCAAGGAGGTGCTGGAATATGTCTCGCCGCGGGATTTCACTCTGCCGGAGGGTGTGACCCTGGCTGCCCCCGGCCAGTAAGCCGTCAGCGGGGCGGCCCTCAGCGGCCGGTGATCAGCCAGACGATGCCGCGGACGAATCCCGCCACCGCGGGGACGATGAAGGCCGCCGCCAGCTGGACCAGCGGCGGCAACCCCAACAGGAAGGCACTCACGCCACCCAGCAGCACCAAGGCGACGATGAGGGCGACCACCCGCACCGTCTTCAGCCGGCGCGCACCCGCTCATCCATGCGGGTCTTGGCCTTGTCCCAGGCCTCGCCCTGATTGCCGCCGGCGACCATCAGTTCCATCAGGTCATAGGCCAGGCGGCGATGCTCGGGTCCGAGATCACGCAGCTTGTTGAGCTTGAACAGGCAGCCGGCCTTTTCATAGTCGAAGGTGTTGATCAGGGCATAGAGGATCAGTGCAGCGGCCGAATGGGGATCGGCCTCGATCACGGCCAGGGTCTCGGCCAGGACATCGTTGTTCATGGGATCGTCCCGCAGGCAAAGGCTGGGGACTATAACCCCGCGGCCAGGGGGCCGCCAGCGTCCCTCAAACCACCCCGGCCATCTCGCAGGCCAGCGCCCAGCCCGCGGGCGCGTCTTCCGCCAGCCCTTCACGGCGCTCGCAACGCACCACCTTCAGCCTGGCCGTCAACGGCGGGGTGATGGGGTTTTCCGGGCTCACCGTGAGGATCAGTTCACTGCCCTCGGCCAGCGGCTCATCGGCCCACAGCAGGGCCCCGCCGGCACTGAGGTCCTTGAGCAGCACGTCCCGGGCTGCGGGCTGTTCGGGCGAGGTGATGGTGGCCGGGGTGTCGAGCGAGACCCGGCGGAATGACCGCTTGTCTTCATGCAGCATGGGGCGGCTGGGCTCCTGGTTGGGGGATTGCCTGGAATAGCGGCGGACGCGGCCGCCCCTTGAGCGGCGGGGCCCGCTCAGGCACGCCACCCCTCGAGGATGTGCAGGCACTCACGGTTCAGTGCCGCGGCCCGCGCCGGCGCGTCCGCCTCCACGTAGCAGCGCAGTTCGGGGGCGTTGCCGGAGGGGCGCAGGTGCACCACCTCGCCGTTGGAGAAGGTGATGCGCAGGCCGTCGGTCTCGTCCACCGTGTCCACCGGGCCGAGGGTCGGGAACATGTCCTCGATGGCCGCGGCGCCACCCTCGCGCAGGGCCTCGATATGACGTCGGCTGATATCACCCGGGAAGGCCTTGAGACGGTCGCTGGCGGTGTAGCGCGGTGGCAGCAGCGCGCGCAGGGCAGACACCGGGCACTGCTGGCCGCGTGCCATCATCAGCAGGGCGATGGCGACGATCACCGCATCGCGGGTGGGCAGAGGCGGGAGGATGCGGCCCTCGCGCTCGATCGGCGACTGGGTGAGAAAACCGCCGTTGGCCTCGTAGCCCACCACCCGCCGGGCGCCGTCGGCGGCCGCCTGCTGCATCGCCTCGATCACATAGGGCGAGCCGATGCGGGTGCGGGTGACCGCGGGGAACCAGCCGCACAGCTCCAGCGCACTGTTGCTGCTGACCGGCGTGACCACGTGATCGGCATCGAGGAAACGGGCGGTGAGGATCCCGGCCACGTCGCCGCGATACCACTCACCCTGCTCGTCCCCCACCAGCGGGCGGTCGCCGTCACCATCGGCCGAGACGATCAGGTCGAATGACCGGGACGCGGCCCAGTCGCGCGCCAGTGCGACGTCTTCCGGGCGTATCGCCTCGGTATCCACGGGGATGAAACGCGTCGAGCGGCCCTCCTTCAGCACCCGCGCACCGAGACCGGCGAAGATCTCCACCAGCGCGGTTCGCGCCACCGTCGAGTGCTCGTAGACCAGCACGGTGGCACCCGCCAGACAGTCTGGCGGCAGGAAGTCCAGGTAGCGCCTGACGTAGTGATCAGCGGCCTCGGGACGGCAAGGCGGGAGCGCCACCGGCTCACTGAAGGCCCCCGCCGGGGTGAAGCACCCGGGCAACTCGACTGTCTGGGCGCGAATGCCCTGTTCGTCCGCCTTGAGGATCTCGCCCCGCGGGGTATAGAACTTGATGCCGTTGCGGTCATCCGGGATGTGGGAGCCGGTGACCATCAGCCCGGGGACACCCTGGGCCAGGCCGTAGGCCGCCAGCGCCGGCGTGGGGATGTGGCCGCAGTTGACCGGGTGATAGCCCAGATCGGTCGCCGCCCGGGCGCAGGCGGCCATGATCCGCTCGCTGCTGGGGCGCAAGTCACCGGCAAGTGCGACCTCGTCACCCGGCTGACACTGCCCCTGCCGCTCCAGATACTGCAGGAAACCCAGGATATAGGCATAGCAGACCCGGTCGGTCATGGCCTCGGCAAGCCCCCGGGCACCGCTGGTGCCGAAGCCGACACCGCTCTCCAGCATCAAGGTCTCGATAGTCAGCTGCTGTTCCTGCACGTGCCTGATTCCCCTGTTTTTTGTGGCGCTTTGACGGCCCGTTTTCAGCCCAAAAGCCGGGCAATTCTCTAACCGGTTGAGGGTTTCCCCCTCTGGCAGCCCTGCGTCAAGGGCTTACGCTTTGTCCTGCAGGGCCTGAATTCGTTATCAGTCTACGGAAACCGGCCCCGATCGAACACAGCAGCTTGGTTGGCGGAGTCGTTCGATCCCCCTGCACCGGCAGATGCCCCAACTGCGGCGTTGTCGGTCAACTCTTGCAACAAGGCGTTTCGCCCCCCTCCCCCGGGGGCATTTTTTTGTCCCGCGGCCAGCCACTGCTGTCAGGGTTGCGCCCGCGCGCCTCCAGCGCGCTCGCCTGGTGGGGGGCGAGTCGCCGCCAGGGTCTCGGCAACAGGCCCGGCACCGCCCGGCGATAGGTCGCATAGGCCTCGCCGTAACGCTGTTCGAGCTTGCGCTCCTCCAGCCGTGACCCGAACACGAAATACAGGGTGATGAGCAGGCTCGACAGCAACATCGGCGCGTTCATGTCACGGGTCCATAGCAGCACCAGACCAAGGCTGTACCAGGGGTGACGGACATGACGATGCAGTGGCGAGATACGCAGGTCACCCGGTTCCTCCACCTGCCCCGCACGCCGGCGCCACTGGCTGAGGCCGGTGAACACCCCGCCATCGTAGTAGCGCAGCGAATAGACGAAGCCCAGCAAGGCCGCCAGCGCCAGACCATCGGCCAGCCAGCGCCAGGCGCCGTGCCACTGCCATAACGGCGGTTCGTCCGGCATCAGGGTGAAGTACAGCGGCAGGGCCAGCAGCAGCACCGCCAGCAGGTTGTAGACCAGGCGGTAGGCGGGCATCAGCCGTGGCCAGTGGGTGCCCACCCACCGCTTGCTGAAATCCGCCGCCAGCAGCGAGTGGATCAGGAAATAACCCAGCCAGGCGAGTGCCAGCCAGCCCAGGTCGGCGAGCATCTCAGCCCCGCGCCTCGCGGATTCGCTCGTAGGCCTGGCGGATCTGGTGGGTCTTCTGGGTCGCCAGCTTCATCATCTCCTCCGGCAGTCCCTTGGACACCAGCTTGTCCGGGTGATGCTGCGACAGCAGCCGGCGATAGGCCTTCTTCACCTCGGCATCGCTGGCATCGGGGCTGACGCCAAGGAGGTCGTAGGCCGCCTGCAGGCTCGGCCTGCCGGTAGCCGGACCCTGACCGCCGGCACCGCCCGCGCCGCCCCGGAACGACTGCTGGGCACGCATCGCCAACTCCAGCTGGTGGAAATCGCGTTGGGAGAAGCCCACCCGCCCGGCGATATGACGCAACAGGCTGGCCTCGGCCTGGTCGAACTCACCGTCGGCAAACGCGGCCTGGAACTGTATCTCCATGAACAGCCGGATCAGGGTGGTTCGGCCGTGGCATTCACGCCGGAACTGGTCGAGCACCGCATCGAGCGGGAAGTCGTGAGACTTGCCCTCGTTGAACAGGTTGATCGCCGCCTTGCGGGTATCCGCATCCAGCTGCATCTCGGCCATCACCGCCTCGGCCATGCGGATCTCGTCCTTCGATATCTTGCCGTCGGCCTTGGCGACCGCCCCCATCACCGAGAAGGCCGCGGTGAAGAAGGCCGTCTGCACCCGCTCCTGATC
>JANTHH010000024.1 GCA_024762485.1 Chromatiales bacterium | reverse complement strand
TCCTCGAACATCAACCGGCGCCCGCCGAGGAGGCGCTCGCCACACAGGAGGCCCCGGCATGGCCGGAGCAGCGATTCAAGCTCAGATGATCGGGGGACTGACACGCCTGCTGTCTCCGGGTGGGCGCCATGGGGCGCACCAGACGCTGCTGTTTCACCGTGTTCTGCCGGCAGCAGACCCGCTGCTGGCAGATGATCCGGATGCCCGTGCCTTCGAGTCATTGCTGGATTTTCTGCAGCACCATTTCAGTATTATCCCGCTGGGCGAGGCCATCGAGCGCAGTGCCGCGGGGACACTCCCCCGGGCCTCGTTGAGCATCACTTTCGATGACGGTTATGCAGACAATGTCGAGGTCGCGCTGCCGGTTCTCCAACGCTTGGGGTTGCCGGCAACCTTTTTCATCGCCACGGACTATCTCGATGGCGGGCGGATGTGGAACGATACGGTGATCGAGACGGTGCGCCGTCTGCCACTGGGTCGGCATGATTTCACCGCGTTGGGGTTGGGCGAACACGCACTCGTGTCGGATGAACAGCGTCCGGCCCTGGTCACGGCACTGATCTCGGGCATCAAGTATCTGCCGGATGAACAACGCCTGCATGTTACCCGGGTCCTCGGCGAGCAGGTGTCCGGCCTGCCCGATGACCTGATGATGACCACTGCTCAGCTGCGCGCTCTGCGCGATGCCGGCATGGAGATCGGCGGCCACACGGCGTCACACCCGATACTCACCAGTCTCGAACCGGAACAGGCGCGTGAGGATATTGCCCGGGGCAAGGCGGTGCTGGAGGGATTGCTTGGCGAGTCGTTAAGCCTGTTCGCCTATCCCAATGGCCGGCGCGGCCAGGATTATGATGCGTCCCATGCCGCCATGGTGCGTGAGCTGGGCTTCAGTGCAGCCATGAGCACCAATCCAGGCGTCATGACGCGGGATGCTGACCGATGGCAGCTGCCCCGCTTCACACCCTGGGATCGCAGCCACGGCCGTTTCGCGCTGCGCCTACTGAGAAACCGCTACGGCATGCTCTGAATCATGCCGCGTGGCTGGTCAGCCACAGTTCCAGCATCACCAAAAGCCAGATCAATTCGCCGTAGTAGGCGGCGTGCCCCTCCCGGTGGAGCTTCAATGCCTTGTCAATGAACGCGGTGCGGAGTATGCCGCGCCGGCGCAGGGCGACGAGGTTGTCCTGGGCCAGCGCCTGCAGCCCCGGGTGTTCCGCCATCCAAACGCCGAAGGGGAGCCCGAAGCCCTGCTTCTTCTTGTCGATGATCTCCCTGGGCAGGAAGTCTCTCACTGCCTGTTTATAGAAGTGGCGCAGTTGCTGGCCCCTGAGTTTCAGCTTGGAGGGAATGCGACATGACAGATCGACCACGGCCTCGTCGAGCATCGGGTAGGCCACCTCGATCCCGGCCAAGTGACACATCCGGCTGACCTTGCGCAGGTCGTTGTCCGCCAGGGTGTGCTGCCAGTCCAGGTAGAGCATCCGGTTGAGCACCGAGGCGTCGGCCGGCCGTTGATAGATGTCGCGTTCCAGCTGCAGCGGCAGGTCGGTGTCAACGCTGTCGAGAAAGTCGTCGGTGAACATCTCCCGTCGATCGAGTCGGCAGAGGAAATTGTAGGTCTGCAGTCGGTCAGGCAACGGCGTGTTGGCCTGCTCGATATAGCTCCTGGCCTTGGCGATCAATCCCGTCTGCCCGGGTAGCTGCTGCAGCAGTGGCTCGATGAGCCCGTGGCGTAGCCAGCCCGGTACCTTTCCGTAGCGCTCGAACACCTCCTGCTTGGCATAGCGTGCATTGCCGGCAAACAGCTCGTCGCCGCCATCGCCGGCCAGCAGGCGTTGCTTGCCGTCCGCGGCGGCCATGCGGGCGCAAAAATAGGCGGGCAGGGCCGACGAGTTGCCGAAGGGTTCGTCGTAGGTACTGGCGATCAACGGCAGTGCCTCGAGCACATCCTCGGGGGTGACATAGTATTCGTGCGGCCGGTTGCCGAAGTGGCGGGTGGCGATCCGGGCATAGCCGATCTCATCGTAACCCTCGGCATCGAAGCCGATCGAATAGGTGTCTGCCTCATCGGGTCGGGCCCTGGCCAGCAGCCCGGAAACCGTGGAGCTGTCGAGACCGCCGCTGAGAAAGGCCCCGCTATGCTCGTCGGCGTCGCGGGCGACTGCGCTGCCGAGGGTGTCGAGCAATGCCTGCTCGGTGGCGGCGATATCATCCAGCGGCTCCTCGCTGAAATGCGGTTGCCAGTAGCAGCGGACATCGCAGCCCTTGTCATTGAACACCAGGCAGTGTGCAGCGGGGATCTTGTGGATGCCGGCATAGATACCCGTCGGTGCCGGCACCATGTGGAAGAAGAGGTAGTGGTAGAGACCCTGGTTCGATATCGCGGATTCGACGGCAGGGTGGGCACGCACGACTGAGGCATCGCTGCCGAAGATCAGCCGCCCGTCCTGTTGCTGCCAGAACAGTGGCCAGCGGCCGAACCGGTCGACCGCCAGCACGCCTTCGCGACGCTGCTCATCGTAAAGGGCCAGACAGAAGTCACCGACGAGCAGACGGCAGAAATCGTTGCCGTGACGCAGGTAGGCCGTCGAGATCGCACTCAATGCGCCCTGTGCATCCTGCAGATCCTGGAGGTCGCCATCGATCCAGCGCGGAACCCCGAGCAGGTTGACATGGATATGGTCGTCGACACGCCCGAGTTGCCCATGGCAGCTGGCCATGCCGTACGACATGCCGTCCTGCTGCTGCCAGGCCTGTCCGGGCAGCGCCGCAGTCATGTCTCGGGTCTCTGCGGTCGCGGCCGGCCGGCCATCGTGTGCCAACCAGCCTGCAAGGCCATAGTGCCTGGGTGTCATGAGCGCGGACCTTGTCTGGGCGGGAGGCAATGATGATCGTACATGGGCAGGGCGGGCACAGGCGGTTTTCCGTTCCTTGATTGTTTTCGTCATTTTAACCCGCCGGAGGCCGGGGCCAAGCGATATCGCATTCTACCGGTCTTCCCTGACGCGGCCACATGCCCTTGAGCCGGACACGGAGTCACCATGTATAATCCCGCGACTGCCCACCGGGGTGCGAATCAATGGGAGATGCTTGAATGGCGAGTCTTGAAGAGGTCCGGCAGATCGTCGGCGACATGTTGCAACTGGGTGAACGCACCGCGTCGCTGCAGGCCGATTCCGCACTGCTCGGCGGTATCCCCGAGTTCGACTCCATGGCGGTGGTCTCGGTCATCACGGCCCTGGAGGACCAGTACGGCATCATGGTCGAGGACGACGACATCAGTGCCGAGACCTTCGAGACCCTCGGCAACCTGCTGGATTTCGTCAACAGCAAGCTCTGATCCCCGGCACCCGCGCAAGGTCCGACGACCGTGCTGAAACCCGCCTTTATCCCCGGTGGTGCAGGCCGCATCCTCGCCACCTGCTTTCTCCCTGACGGCAAACCACCGGACAGCTGGCTGATATTCGTCCCGCCCTGGGCCGAGGAAATGAACAAGTCGCGGCGGATGATGGCGCGGCTCGGTCATGCCCTGGCCGGCAGGGGCATCGGCATGTGCCTGCCGGACCTGTACGGCACCGGCGACAGCGCAGGTGATTTCGGCGAGGCACGCTGGGAGATCTGGCGCGACGACCTGGTCCGCACCAGCCAGTGGCTGGCACAACAGGGTTGTCGGCGCCTGCTGCTCGGTGGACTGCGTGCCGGCTGCTTGCTGGCCAACGAGATGCAGGACGCGTTGGACCTGCCGGTCGATCACCTGCTGTTCTGGCAGCCGGTGGGAAAGGGTGCCCAGCAACTCACCCAGTTCCTGCGCCTGCGCATGGCGGCGGGGATGACCAGCGGTTCGGGCGAGACCGTGAAGGAACTGCGTGCCCGCCTGGCAGCGGGTGAGGCCCTCGAGATCGCCGGCTACGCATTGTCACCGGCGCTGGCCGACGCGCTGGAGGCCGCCACACTGCAACCCCGGGGCCCGGTTGCCGGAAAGGTCCTTCACTGGATCGAACTGGGTGGGGGCACGCCGCCGGTGGCGCTGTCTCCGGCATCCGCCCAGCTTGTGGAGGCATGGCGCGACAGCGGTGCCGAGGTATCTGCCAGGCGCCTGCCCGGTGACCCGTTCTGGGCGACCCAGGAGCTGGTCGACGTGCCGCAGCTGATCGAGGCCAGTGTCGATGTGCTGGGCAGTGGGCGCTGATGGCCATGGACGTTATCGAGCTGGAAACTCCTCTGACCTTCCCCTGCCGCGGCGAGAACCTCAGTGGCATCCTCCACGGTGTCGAGGGTGATGCGAGCCGTGGCGTGGTGCTGGTGGTCGGCGGACCCCAGTACCGCGTCGGCAGTCACCGGCAATTCGTGCTGCTGGCGCGTGCATTGGCCGCCCATGGCACCCCGGTGCTGCGCTTCGACTATCGCGGCATGGGCGACAGCGAGGGATCGCTGCGCGATTTTGCCGATGTCGGTGCGGACATCGAGGCGGCCATCGACGCCCTGCAGGGTGCCATGCCATCGGTCGATCGGGTGGTGCTGTGGGGACTGTGCGATGCCGCTTCCGCCGCTGCTTTCTACGGCTGGCGGGATGCCCGGGTAGATGGCCTGGTGATGCTCAACCCCTGGGTGCGAACCGAAAGCGGCGAGGCCAAGGCCTATATCAGGCACTATTATCTGCAACGGCTGTTGGCCCCGGCGTTCTGGCGCAAGCTGCTGCGGCTGCAGTGGAATCCGCTGGCCTCCCTGGGGTCGCTGCTGAGCCTGGCTCGGCGGGCACGGGGAGGTGGTCGTGATGCCGGAGACAACGGTCTCGCCGCCGACCTGCCCGGGGATCTCGATCTCCCTGCTCGCATGTTCCATGGACTCTCGCGATTCGGCGGCCGGGTGCTGCTGATCCTCAGCGGGCGTGACCTGACCGCGGATGAATTCCGCGACCTGGTGGCCGCGGACGAGCGCTGGCGCGCGTTGCTGTCGTCAGCGCGCGTGCAGCGACACGATCTGGCCGAGGCCGACCACACATTCTCCTGCCGTGCCTGGCGTGACCAGGTCGCCGACTGGACCAACCAGTGGCTGGCCGATGAGGGGCGGCGGTCGCCGGACGGCGACTGAGCCGGTTCTAGACCAGCACCTCGACTGCCGCGGGCTGGCTGAGGAAAAGATGCGGACTGGCGGTGTAGCCATAGGCGCCCGACTGCAGCACGGCGATCAGGTCGCCGGGTCCGGCCGTGCCGAGTTCCATCCGGTCGGCAAGCAGGTCCAGGGGTGTGCACAGCGGGCCGACCACGCTGACGGTCTCGCGCGGGCCGTCGTTGACCGCGTCGGCCTTGACCACCGGGTAGTTCTTGCGGATCACTTGGCCGAAGTTGCCGGAGGCGGCGAGATGGTGATGCAGCCCGCCATCGCAGACCAGGTAGGTCTGGCCGCGCGAGATCTTCCTGTCAATCACCCGGCACACGTACACGCCGGCCTCGCCCACCAGGTAACGACCGAGCTCGATCACCACCTCGCTGTCACCGAGCCGTGAGCGGCAGGTATCCAGCCGCTGTGCCAGGTTCTCGCTTACCGGGGTGAGGTCGAGGCGCTGCTCGCCCGGGAAGTAGGGGATGCCGAAACCGCCGCCGATGTTCAGTACCTCGATCGGTGCAGGTGCGTCATCGGCCAGCCGGTAGGCGAGTTCGAAGCTGGCGTCCTGCGCCTCGATCAGGCTCTCCGCCTTGAGGTTCTGGGAGCCGCTGAATATGTGAAAGCCACGGAAGTGCAGGCCCAGTTCACCGATGCGCGCGAGCGCTGCGGGCACCTGCTCCGCATCGATACCAAAGGGCTTGGGGCCGCCGCTCATCTTCATGCCGGAGGACTTCAGCTCGAAGTCCGGGTTGACCCGCACCGCCACCCGGGGGGTGATGCCGAGGCGCTCGCCCGCGACGGCGATGCGTTCCAGTTCACCGGGCGACTCGAGATTGACGGTGATCCCGGCCGCCACCGCGGCGGACAGTTCCTGGTCGCGCTTGCCGGGGCCGGCGAAGCTGATCTCCGCCGGGTCCATGCCGCTGCCCAGGGCCACCCGCAACTCTCCCAGTGAGGCCACATCGAGGCCATCCACCAGGCTCGCCATGTGGTCGACCACCGCGGGCATGGGGTTGGCCTTCATCGCATAGTGCAGGCTGATATCCGCGGGCAGGACCTCGCGCAGGTCACGTACCCGGCGGCTCATGGCCTCGCGGTCATAGGCATAGAAGGGTGTCTGGCCGACCTGTTCGGCGAGGCGGGTCAGCGGCATGTCGCCGATGACCAGTTCGTCGTCGACGATGGGGAACTGGATCAGCGGTGCGTGCCTCGGTTTCTCACTCATGGTCGGTTTCCGTCAGCTGAAAAAATCCTGGAAGCCGTCGCACAGGCTGCGACGGTCGAGCTTGCCATTGGCATTGCGCGGGAGTTCTTCACGGACCTCGATGGCGGCGGGCACCATGTAGGCGGGAAGTTCGCGTTTGCAGTGGCTGAGCAGATCGTCCCCGCTGGGGCCGTCAGCGGTGACCTGGACCACCAGCACGATGGCCTGTCCCAGGGTGGGGTGGGGTACACCGAGGGCCGCTGCCTGGGCCAGGCCGCCGATGGCGTAGGCCACTTCCTCCACCTCCGTGGGACTGACGCGGTAGCCGGAGGTCTTGATCATCTCATCCTTGCGGCTGATGAAGTAGAGATAACCCTCTTCGTCCCTGCGTACCTGGTCACCGGACCAGACGGCGATCTCGGGGATCGGTATCCCCGCCGGTCGTCCCGGCGCCGGCCGGAAGCGTTCGGCCGTCTTCTCCGGAGCGTTCCAGTAGCCCATGGCCACCAGTGCGCCGCGGTGCACCAGCTCGCCCGGCTCACCCGGCTCGCATTCGCTGCCATCCTCCCGCACCACCAGCAACTCGGCATTGGGGATGGCCTTGCCCATGGACTCGGGGCGAATGTCGACCTGGTCCGGTGGCAGGTAGCTGGAGCGGAAGGCCTCGGTGAGTCCGTACATCAGATAGATGTCGGTGTCGGGCAGTGCCGTGCGCAGACTGCGGGTGGTCGCCAGCGGCATGGCCCCTCCCGAGTTGGTGATATAGCGCAACGAGTCGCGCACCTCGTCCGGCCAGTCGAGGCCGGCCAGCTGGTTCCACAACGGCGGCACCGCGGCCAGCCCGGTGATGCGATAGCGTGCCAGTGCACGGATGACATCTCGCGGCAACAGGTAGTCCATCAAGGCAACGCTGGCGCCGACGGAAAAGGCCGTGGTGAGCTGACTCAGGCCGTAATCGAAACTGAACGGCAGCACGGCGAGCAGCCGATCGTCGGCGCTGTTGCGCAGATACTCGGCAACGCTCTCGGCGCCGGCGACCATGTTGCGGTGGGACAGCACCACGCCTTTCGGCTTGCCCGTGCTGCCCGAGGTGTAGAGGATGGCCGCCATGTCGCTGTCGATGCGTGTGGGCGCCGGACCGGCCTCACCGGCAACGAAGTCTTCCCAGGCGATGGCGCGCGTTTGCAGTGCGTCCGGCAGTTGCCCGGGGCTGCCGTCGACCAGCACCAGGTGACGGAGGTCGTGACACTGGTCGAGCACCTCCGCCAGGCCGCTGGCGCGGGCGAGGCTGGTGATCAGCACCCGCACGTTACAGTCGTTGAGGATGTAGCCGACCTGGGCCGCCTTGAGGACCGGATTGACCGGCACGAAGACCCCGCCTGCAGCGACGGCCCCGAACATGCCGGTGACCGCCTCGATCTGTTTCGGCAGGTAGGTGGCGACCCGCTCGTCAGGACTCAGGCCCAGCGCCTGCAGCCCTCGAGAGACCGCATTCACCGCGTCGGCCAGTTGCCGGTAGTCGAGTTGGCGGTCCTTGTGCAGTAGTGCGACGGCGGTCGGTGTCAGATTGGCGTGGTGTTCGATGAACTGGTGCAGCAGGGTAGTCATGCCTTGACCATGGTATCCGGTGGAGGTGGCGATTATATCAGCATGTCGCTGTACTCTTGAGTCTGCATCGGCCTCTGTTAGGCTGTCCGTGTGTCATCAGGAGGATGCTGCCGTGAGAATCTGGATTTTATGCCTTGCACTGTTGTGCCCGCCCTGGCTTGCGGCCAATCCGCTGCCCGATACCATCGACCGGGTCCGGGGCGCGGTGGTTGCCATCGGCAGCTACAAGAAGACCGCCAGCCCACCGGCGAACTTCCGTGGCACCGGTTTCGCCGTGGCCGACGGCAATCTGGTGGTGACCAATGCCCACGTGCTGCCGAGTTCGCTCGATCACGAACATTTTGAATATCTCGCGGTCTTCAGTGGCCAGGGTGAGAAGGCCCGGGTGAGACGTGCCACGGTGGTGGCCGAGGACCCCCTGCACGATCTCGTGGTGCTGCGTGTCACGGGTCCGCCGCTACCGGCCTTCAGGCTGGGCAAGGACAGCAGTGCACGTGAAGGCCAGGAGATCGCCTTCACCGGCTATCCGCTGGGCATGGTGCTCGGCCTGCACGCGGTGACCCACCGCGGCATCATCTCCTCCATCACCCCCATTGCCATCCCGCAGAACAATGCCAGGCAGTTGACCGCCAGGCTCATCAAGGCGATGCGCCACCCCTACAAGGTATTGCAGCTCGATGCCACCGCCTATCCGGGCAACAGCGGCAGCCCGGTCTACGACCAGGCGACTGGCGAGTTGCTGGGGGTCATCAACAGCGTGCTGATCAAGGGCAGCAAGGAGTCTGCACTGAGTACGCCGACCGGCATCACCTACGCTATCCCGCTGAAATTCCTGCGGCCCTTGCTGGCCGAGGCGAAAAAGAAGTAGCGATTGGCCTGGGTCGGGTTATGGGCGGGGTGGTGAAGTTCTCTCCCTGCGCCCGGGATGACAAGGTTGTTGCACCTTCTTCACGTCTTGTCATCTCGAACGAACACAGTGAGGAGAGATCTTCTGTCCCCAGCGTCCGGTCGCGCTAAAGACATCTTCAGGCGTAAAGCAACACGAAGATCAGCCCACCAAGCAACAGGCGGTAGATGACAAAGGGCAGCATGCCGATGCGCTCGATCATCTTCAGGAACAGATAGATACAGGCATAGGCCGAGACCCAGGAGAACATCACCCCCATGAACAGTGCATTCCAGTCCACATAGGTGTCGGTCTCGATCAGGTCCTTGATCACCAGGATGGAGGACATGAGGATGGTGGGGATGGCGAGCAGGAAGGAGAATCGTGACGCGCCCTTGCGCGTAAGGCCGAGCATCAGCCCGGCGGTGATGGTGATGCCCGAGCGCGAAGTGCCGGGGATCAGCGCCAGCACCTGAAAGCAGCCGATGATCAGTGCATCCTTGATGCTGACGCTGTATTCGTCACGCACCCGCTTGGCGCGGACATCGGCCCACCACAGCACCAGGCCAAAGACGATGGTGGCGATGGCGATAATCAGCGGCGAACGGAATTCGGTCTCGACAATGCCCTTCATCAGCCCGCCGGCGATCACCACCGGGATGGTGCCGATGATGATGGCCCAGCCGAGCCGGCTGTCGGCGGTGGCGGGTGCGCTGCCCGGCAGCGAGGCAAACCAGGCGCGGGTGATGGCGTTCACCTCGCGGCGGAAGTAGATCAGCACCGCGAACAGCGAGCCCAGGTGTACCGCCACGTCAAAGGCCAAGCCCTGATCGGCAAAGCCGAACAGCCGCGGCGCCAGGATCAGGTGGGCGGAACTGGAGATGGGCAGATATTCGGTCAGTCCCTGGACGATCGACAGGATCAGCGCCTGCACCCAATCCATGATCAGCTGGCCTGCCCGGTGAGCTTGCGCTCCCAGTTCAGCGAGCTGCGGGCAATTTCTTCCAGATCGTCATAGCGGGGCTGCCAGCCCAGTACCTCGCGGATCTTGTCCGCACCGGCGATCAGGGTCGGCGGATCACCGGCACGACGCTCGGTCTCGATGATGTTCAGCGGCTTGCCGTGCACCTTCTGCACAGTTTCCAGCACCTCGCGCACGCTGTAGCCATGGCCGTAGCCGCAGTTGAGGGTCTGTGACTCGCCGCCGTCGCGCAGATAGTCCAGCGCCTTGAGGTGGGCGTCTGCCAGATCCTCCACATGGATGTAGTCGCGCACCCCGGTGCCGTCCGGCGTGGGGTAATCGGTGCCGAAAATGTAGAGCGCCTCGCGCTTGCCCATGGCCTGCTCGGCGGCCACCTTCATCAGCAGGGTGGCGCCGGGGGTTGACTGGCCGATGCGTCCCTGCGGGTCGGAACCTGCGACGTTGAAATAGCGCAGGATCACATGGCGCATCGCGCTGGCCTTGCCGAGATCGCGCAGCATGTGCTCGGTCATCAGCTTGGACATGCCGTAGGGATTGATGGGGGCGGTGGGGGTGTCTTCCCAGCATTGCCCCGATTCGGGCTCGCCGTAGACTGCAGCGGTGGATGAGAAGACGAAGTGCTTCACCCCGGCCTCCGATGCGCATTCGAGCAGGTTGCGGCTGGCACAGGTGTTGTTGCGGTAGTACATGAGCGGGTCGGTGACCGACTCGGGGACGATGGTGTGGGCGGCGAAGTGGATAACCGTGTCCACGTCGTAGTCGGCGAGGATGCGGCTGACCAGCGCCTGATCGGCGGTATCACCCTCGATCAGGTCGCCGTACAGCACGTGATCGCGAAAGCCCTTGCTGAGGTTGTCCAGCACCACGATGCGCTCGCCGGCCTCGCCCAGTTGCCTGACCGTGTGGCTGCCGATGTAGCCGGCGCCGCCGGTGACCAGGATCCCTTTCTTCATCGTCCATCCATCCTCTGTGACTGCAGTAGAAGTGCCACATGATAACCGCTGGCCGTGTCCCCGGCATGACGGCGGCTCACACTGTCGAGTGAGCGGACCCAGGGGTGTATGCTTGCAGCCCCGTCCATCGGTCGGGACAGCCATCATCCCCAGACAGTGACCCTGCAACCGTGAATTCACCCCAAATGACCCGCTCAGACAGCATGGCCGACAGCCAGCCGGCAACACCGAGAATCGTCCGTAGTCCGGCGGTGGATGACGGACGGGAGTGGCCGGCAGATCTCCATCCGGTGCTGCGCCGGGTCTATAGAAACCGAGGGGTGGGTCCGGAGGAGGTGGTGGAGAAACGGCTCGATCAGCTGTTGCCGCCGGCCAGGCTTGGTGGTCTCGAGGCCGCGGTGGACCAGCTCACGCAGACGCTGGAGGCGGCCGGCCGCATCGTCATCGTCGGTGACTTCGATGCCGACGGCGCCACCAGCTGTGCACTTTCCGTGCTGGCGCTGCGTGCGCTGGGTTGTGCCGATGTCTCCTACCTGGTGCCCAACCGGTTCGAGTATGGCTACGGCCTGACGCCGGAGATCGTCGATCTGGCCGCGCAGCGCGAACCGGACCTGATCGTCACCGTGGACAACGGTGTCGCCAGCGTGGCGGGGGTGGCCGCTGCCAATGCCAGGGGCATCCCGGTGATCGTCACCGACCACCACCTGCCGGGCGAGCAACTGCCGGAGGCCCAGGCCATCGTCAACCCGAATCTCGCGGACAACGACTTCCCGAGCAAGGCGGCGGCCGGCGTCGGGGTGATCTTCTATGTGCTGCTCGGCCTGCGGGCACGGCTGCGCGAGACTGGCTGGTTCGCCAGGCAGGGCATCGCCGAGCCCAACCTGGCGGAATACCTCGACCTGGTGGCGCTCGGGACGGTGGCGGACGTGGTGCCGCTGGACCGTAACAACCGCATCCTGGTGGCACAGGGGCTGCAGCGCATGCGCAGCGGCCGCTGCCGGCCCGGGATCCTGGCACTGCTGAATGTCGCCGGACGCAACCATCGGCGGGTGCAGGCGTCGGATATGGGCTTCTTTGTCGGCCCGCGTCTGAACGCTGCCGGTCGGCTGGACGACATGTCGGTGGGTATCGAGTGCCTGCTCAGCGACTCGCCCGATCAGGCCCTGGCCATCGCCACCGAGCTCGACCGGCTGAACCGCGAGCGTCGCCAGATAGAGGGCGAGATGCAGCAGCAGGCGCTGGCCATCCTCGACGGGCTGATGGCGCAACCGGCGTTCAGTGGCGAGCTGCCCTGGGGGCTGTGCCTGTATAACGAGGATTGGCACCAGGGGGTGATCGGCATTCTTGCCTCACGCATCAAGGAGCGCTGGCACCGACCGGTGATCGCCTTCGCCCCCGCAGGCGATGGCCAGATCAAGGGCTCGGCCCGTTCCATCCCGGGGCTGCATATCCGTGATGCGCTGGACGAGGTCGCCACCCGTCATCCGCAACTGCTGAGCAAGTTCGGTGGGCACGCCATGGCGGCGGGCATGAGCCTGGCGGCAGAGGATCTGCCGGCCTTCCGGGGGGCCTTCGACGCGGTAGTCAGGGAGCGGCTCGATGCCGACGACCTGCAGGCCCTGCTGCACTCGGATGGTGAGATCCCGGCAGATGAGCTGACCCTCGACCTCGCCCGGCAGATCCAGGAGGGCGGGCCCTGGGGACAGGCCTTCCCCGAGCCGCTGTTCGACGGCGTGTTCGAGGTGGTGAACGAGCGCATCGTCGGTGAGCGGCACTGGAAGCTGGTGCTGCGGCCGAGCGATGGCAGAGAGGTGATCGATGCCATCGCCTTCGGCCAGGTGGAACATTTCCCCGATCATCTGCCGAGCCGTATCCGTGCCGCCTACCGTTTGGATATCAATGAATTTCGCGGCACTATTAGCCTGCAACTGCGACTGGAACATATCGAGCCCGCATGAAAGACGACGACATCGACGATGTGACCGACGACCTCGACGAGGAACCGGGCGGAGAGGCGTTGACCTCCATTTATGTTGGTGCGCCCGCAGGGGCGGGCGCCGCAGATGACGAGGAGGCGGCGTTCGAGTATGCGGTCCGGCCCAACAAGTCCCAGCTGAAGCGGGACATGGCGGCACTGCAGGCACTCGCCGACCGGCTCACCGGATTGAAACCGGAGCAGCTGGCGTCGTTCGGCCTCACGCCGCGCACAGTGCAGGCGATCGTCGAGTGCCGGCGAATCCCCAAGGGCGGGGCGCGCAATCGTCAGCTGAAGTACATCACCAAGCGCCTGAGTGTCGAGGATGTCAGCCAGGCGGCAGACTACTTCGATCGGATGAAGGTCCGACAGCTGACGGAGAACCGGCACTTCCACCAGCTCGAGACGCTGCGCGACCAGCTGGTCGCTGAGGGTGACCAGGCGCTGGGCCCGCTGCTGGCGGCGCATCCGGAACTCGACCGCCAGCAACTGCGCCAGCTGGTCCGTGCCGCCAGGAAGGAACAGGATACGGGCAAACCAGCGGGTGCCGGGCGCAAGCTGTTCCGCCACCTGCGTGAGCAGATCCCTGCGGGCGAGCTGTGAACCGTCAGGCAAGCCGCTTGCTGTTTCGCCGCCAGGCATCATACTCAGACCAACAACCGATGAACGGACCCCGTCATGCAGCCCAGTGACAGACCGGTATTTCTGAATCTGCTGCAGGTTCGCCTGCCCATCGCCGGTGTGATGTCGATACTGCACCGCGCCAGTGGTCTGCTGCTGTTCCTGCTGATTCCGCCGCTGCTGTACCTGCTCGAGCTGTCACTTTCCTCTCCCGCGGGCTTCGCCACGGTCCGTGATGGCCTGCATTCGCTGCCGGCACGCGCAGGACTGTTCGTGCTGCTCTGGGCGCTGCTTCATCACCTGTTCGCCGGTATCCGCTACCTGTTGCTGGACATCCATGTGGGCGTGGAGCGGCCACGCTACCGCCACAGTGCCTGGCTGGTGACGATCTCGGCGCCGCTGGCGTCGGTGATACTGATGGTGGCGCTGACATGAGCCGTCGCGCGGCCGGACTGAAGGCCTGGATATGGCAGCGGCTTACGGCCATCTACCTGGGTTTGTTCATACTCTTCCTGCTGGGCCGGTTGGTCCTCGATCCGCCACTGCACGTTGCAGAGTGGCGGGGCTGGCTCGGTGGGCCATTGGTCAGCACCGCCAGCCTGTTGTTCGTGTTCGCCCTGCTGCTGCATGCCTGGGTTGGCGTGCGGGATATCCTGATGGACTACGTGAGACCGATTGCGTTGCGTGCCGGACTGATGTCGCTGGTGATCGTCATCCTGCTGGGGTGTGGCCTGTGGGCGGTGGAGATTCTGATCGTGGCGAGGGTGGGTTGAGGACATGGCACTGGCGAAAAGACACTTCGATGCCCTGATCATCGGCGCCGGTGGCGCCGGCCTGAACGCTGCCCTGCAACTGGCCAATGCCGATGCCCGGGTAGCGGTGGTGTCGAAGGTCTTCCCGACCCGCTCCCACACGGTGGCAGCACAGGGCGGGGTGAATGCCGCACTTGCCAATGTGGTACCCGACAGCTGGCACTGGCACATGTTCGACACGGTCAAGGGTTCGGACTACCTGGGTGACCAGGATGCCATCGAGTTCATGTGTCGGGAGGCGATCCCGACGGTCTACGAGCTGGAACACAATGGGGTGCCGTTCTCCCGGCTGGACAACGGCAGGATCTACCAGCGTGCCTTCGGCGGCCAGTCGCAGAACTTCGGTGGCGAGCAGGCGTCACGCACCTGTGCAGCAGCGGACCGCACCGGCCATGCCATCCTGCACACGCTGTATCAGCAGAACCTGCGTGCGCGCACCCATTTTTTCGATGAGTACTTCGCCATCGAACTGATTTCCGACGACGAGGGTGCGGTGCTCGGCGCCCTGGTGATGGAGATCGAGACCGGCGAACCGCTGCTGATCGAGGCCAAGGTCACGCTGCTGGCGACCGGCGGCTGCGGCCAGGTGTTCCGCACCAATTCCAATGCCCACATCAATACCGGTGACGGCATGGCGATGGCGCTGCGCGCCGGCGTGCCGCTGCAGGACATGGAGTTCTTTCAGTTCCACCCTACCGGCATCCATGGCAAGGGCATGCTGATCTCCGAGGCGGTACGCGGCGAGGGTGGCTATCTGGTCAACAAGGATGGCGAGCGTTTCATGCCCAGGTATGCGCCCCATGCCAAGGACCTGGCGAGTCGCGACGTGGTGTCGCGGGCCATCGTCACCGAGGTCAAGGCCGGGCGCGGCTGCGGTCCCAGGGGCGATCACGTCCTGCTCAAGGCCGATCATCTGGGCGAAGAGGTGGTGGCCAAGCGGCTGCCGGGTATCCGCGAATCCGCCATCATCTTCGCGGGCACCGATCCTGCCAGAGAGCCCATCCCGGTCTATCCAACCGCCCACTACGTGATGGGCGGCATCCCCACCGACCGTTTCGGGCGGGTGGTGATCCCGGCCCGGCATGGCCCGGAGGAGGCGGTCCCCGGGCTCTACGCGGCGGGTGAATGTGCCTGTGTCTCGGTGCACGGCGCCAACCGGCTCGGTGGCAACTCGCTGCTGGATATCCTGGTGTTCGGACGTGCCGCCGGCCTCGACATCATCGGTTACCTCGACGCCAACCCCAATCACCGCCCGCTCAACAGCGCCAGCGTGGATGCCGCCATGGCGCGGTTCCAGCGTTTCGAACAGCCGGGGGAGGGGATCCCGGTGGCCGAATTGCGCGAGGAGTTCCAGAAGGTCATGGAGGACCATGCCGGTGTCTACCGCACCGAGGCGGTGATGGCGGAAGGGGTGGAAAAGCTGAAAGCTATCCGCGAGCGGCTCGACGCGGTACGCCTGACGGACCGCTCGCGGGTATTCAACACCGCCCGGATCGAGGCCTTTGAACTGGCCAACATGATCGATGTCGGCATGGGCATCGCCCTCTCGGCCTCCCAGCGCAAGGAGAGTCGTGGCGCCCATTCGCGGCCGGACTATCCGGAGCGTGACGACAAGAACTGGCTCAAGCACAGCCTGTATTTCCGCGACGGCGATCAACTCGACTACAAGCCGGTGCGGACCAGGCCACTGAGCGTGGACAGTTTTCCGCCGAAGGCGAGAACCTACTGAGGAGCTGCCATGAAATTCAGGGTCTTCCGTTACAACCCCGATGAGGATGAGCAGCCCTATCTGCAGGACTTCGAGGTAGCGGCCGAACGGGGCATGATGCTGCGCGATGCCCTGCTGCAGATAAAGACGCAGGACGAGGGATTCAGCTTTCGTCATTCCTGCGGCGAGGGAGTCTGTGGCTCCGACGGGGTCAACGTCAACGGCGAGAACAAGCTCGCCTGCATCACCCCACTGGCTGAACTCAAGGAGCCGGTGGTGGTGCGGCCCTTCCCGGGGCGTCCGGTGATCCGCGACCTGGTGGTCGACATGAGCCAGTTCTTCCAGCAATACAGGGCCGTGCAGCCATGGCTGATCCGCAAGGACCCACTGCCCGAGCACGAGATACTGCAATCGCCGGAGGAAAGGGAGCGGCTCGACGGTCTCTACGAGTGCATACTCTGCGGCTGCTGTTCCACCAGCTGCCCTTCTTTCTGGTGGAATCCGGACCGCTTCCACGGGCCACAGGCACTGCTCACGGCCTGGCGATTCCTTGCCGACAGCCGTGATCAGGCGGCAGACGAACGTCTCGACGAGCTGGAAGGCCCATACAAACTGTTCCGCTGTCACACCATCATGAGCTGCGTCGAGGCATGCCCCAAGCATCTCAATCCGACCCGTGCCATTGGCAACATCAAGAATCTGATGCTGAAGAAATCCATCTGAGCCGCGTCTGATGAACGATGTGGATGCAGATCGCAACCGGCTGCGCTGGCAATGCCGGCGCGGCATGCTCGAACTCGATGAACTCCTGCTGAACTATCTGCAGAACGACTTCGCCGCATCCCCGCCGGAGCAGCAGGCGTCCTTCCGCGCGTTGCTGGCGCTCGAAGACCCGCTCCTGCATCGCTGGCTGCTGGCCGGGGTGGAAGCGCCGGCACAATGGCAGGCCGTGGTGACCGCCATCAAGGCCTGCGCGAGGGCCTGAGCTGGAGGGGCCGTTGTCCGCCCGCCCGGGATTGCGTACTCACCCTTTCCGTCGGCTATCCGTCTCGTCGGGGCAAGCCGAGTGGTCAAATGCTCGTCAGGTTTGCCGGTTTACGGCCGATACGCTCTCTTGTCACCCGCATCAGGCGGGGCGCCGGACAAGCAGGGCCTGATGATATGCCCTGTGGGACTGCGTGGTCAGGGTGCTGTGCTACAACCAGCGTGGCCGGGAAAAACAGGGTATTTAGCATTCGTGTCTGGAAGTCCCCGGGCTTATAATGATCCCCTTTGTTGCCCTGCGACGAGGGTTTCGTTCCCGATGTGGGTGGCCGCGCTTGTGGCCAACGATGAACTCAATATGTCAGAAATCTGACGGAAGGTGAAAAATGTCAACCTGGAAGCCGAGCGTTAAGGAAGTGGATGCGGACGCAAAAACCCATCTGAAACTGGCCAAGGAGCTGGCCGAGCAGGAAAAATACGAAGAGGCCGTCGAGGAATTGGATCGGGTTCTGGAGCAGAATCAGGACAAGCCCAGGTTGCACCTTGCGATCGGTAATCTGCTCTACAAGATGGAGCGCTTCGACGATGCCCTGCAGCATTTCGACCAGGCGCTGGCCCTCGACCCCGAGATGGCCTCAGCGATGATGATGCAGGGTCTCGCCACGCTCGAATCCGGTGAGCCGGGGCAGGCAGCGGTGGCGTTGGAGTCGGCGCTTGAGAAAGACCCCAAGCTGCTGGGTGCTCAGATCAAGCTGGGCAGGATCTATGCGAAGGAGAAGGACTACGAACAGGCGGAGGCGCATTTCAGGCAAAGCCTGGCCTTCAATCCGCAGTTGACCTCCGCACGACTGATGCTGGCGAATATCTATCAGCAGAGCGGCAAGGAAGATGAGGCCGTAGCCGAATACCGGCGTGTGATCGAGAACTCCCCGGACCTCGCGCTGGCCCAGTTACAGCTGGGCAAGATCGAGCTCAAACGCGACAACCCGAAGGAGGCGATGGTGCTGCTCAAGGCCGTTGTCGCCAAGAAACCGGACAACGTCATGGCGAGATACAACCTGGCACGGGCAGCCGCCAAGCTGGGTGAATTCAGGAATGCAGAGGACGAGTACCGTCGTGTGCTGAGCAAGAAGGCGGACTTCGGACGGGCACGCCTGGGACTGGCTCGCCTCTACATGGATCAGAAGATGTACTCCAACGCGATCAAGGAGGTGCAGACGCTGTTGAAGGACAAGCCGACATCGGGATTGCTCCACCGGGTCATGGGCGACATCTACTTCGCCATGGAACGCTATCCCGAGGCGGTGGAGGAGTACCAGGCGGTGGTCCGCAACGCCCCGCGTCTGCTCGACCGTTACAAGGAACTGGGGCAGATCGAGGATACCTACGAGGAGGACCAGGCCCAGGCGCAGGCCTACCATGATGCGCTGTCGAATATCGAGCTGAAGATGGACGAACTGCGTGCGAATCGCGGTGAGGGCCGTGGCCGTGGCCGGCCGGGTGCACGCCCCCGCCAGCGCGGCATGGCGGCTCGCCGTCGCAGGAGGGCGTGAGGGTGCAGAATCATCTCGTCTTCATGATCCTGGACAGC